>JAFAFN010000431.1 GCA_023423475.1 Actinomycetes bacterium
CAGCAGGCGCAACGCGGCGGTGGTCAGCGCGGCGGCCATGCCGTGGGCGAGTCCGGTGCCCGCCTCGGTCGGCGAGCAGCCGACGTGTGCGGCGATCGCACCGAACACGACCGGCTGCATCGGCGCCCGTCCGGCGATGCGTTCGATGCCGTGGTCCGGCCACACCCGGTCCGCGGTGCGCAGCAACGACCGACCCAGTGCCCGAGAGGTGCCCCGGGCGACGTGGCTGGGTGTGCGCAGGGCCAGCTCGGCGTCGAGGCGCTCGGCCGGATGTCCTGCAGCTGCCAGCATCCCGACGGTCGCGTCGGTCACGCCGACGGTCCGGAGTCGGACCTCGACGTAGCGCTCGAGCGACGACGGGTCCTGCACCCGTCCCGCGTGGACCGCTGCCTCGAGTCCGTGGCTGTGCGCGTGGGTGCCGTCGGGGAACCGGCCGTCGGCCAACAGGAGCAGCGTCGTCGTCGACATCTCAGAACAGGAAGTAGCGCTGCGCCATGGGGAGCTCGGTCACCGGCTGCTGCTCGATGACCTCGCCGTCGATGCGCACCTCGAAGGAGTCGGGGTCGACCCTGATGTCGGGCAGGGCGTCGTTGTTCACCATGTCGGCCTTCGTGACCGATCGGCAGTTCCCGACGGCCACCAGCCGGCGTTCGAGACCGAGCCGTTCCTCGAGACCGTCCTCGATCGCCGCCGGGGCGACGAACGCGACCGAGGTCGCCCCTGCGACCCGGCCTGCCGCGCCGAACATCGGCCGGGGGAACACCGGCTGGGGGGTCGGGATCGACGCGTTCGAGTCGCCCATCTGCGCCGAGGCGATCATGCCGCCCTTGAGCACGAGGTGGGGGCGGACGCCGAAGAAGCGCGGGTCGTACATCACCAGATCCGCGAGCTTGCCGACCTCGACCGAGCCGACCTCGTGGTCGAGCCCGTGGGCGACGGCCGGGCAGATCGTGTACTTGGCGATGTAGCGACGGGCCCGGGCGTTGTCGTCGTCGACGTCGCCGGGCGCCGCGCCCAGTCGGCGCTTCATGGCGTGCGCCGTCTGCCAGGTCCGGATGACCACCTCGCCGATGCGGCCCATCGCCTGGGAGTCCGAGCCGATCATCGAGATCGCACCCATGTCGTGCAGCACGTCCTCGGCGGCGATCGTCGACGGGCGGATCCTGCTCTCGGCGAACGCCAGGTCCTCGGGCACCGAGGGGTTCAGGTGGTGGCACACGATCAACATGTCGAGGTGCTCGTCGACGGTGTTCACCGTGTGGGGGCGGGTGGGGTTCGTCGACGACGGCAGCACGTTGGGGTGACCGGCGACGGTGATGATGTCCGGCGCGTGTCCGCCTCCGGCACCCTCGGTGTGGTAGGCGTGGATCGACCGGCCGGCGATCGCCCCGAGCGAGGTCTCGACGAACCCGGCCTCGTTGAGCGTGTCGGTGTGCAGCGCCGCCTGCACCCCGTACTCCTCGCAGACCCGCAGGCACGCGTCGATCGCCGCAGGGGTCGAACCCCAGTCCTCGTGGAGCTTGAATCCGCTGGCCCCGGCCCGGAGCTGCTCCACCATGGCCTCGGGCGAGACGGTGTTGCCCTTGCCCAGCAGGGCCACGTTGACGGGCCAGGTGTCGAGCGCCGTCAACATCTGGCGGAGGTACCAGGGCGACGCGGTCACGGTGGTCGCCTTGGTGCCCTCGGCGGGTCCGGTGCCGCCGGCGATCACCGTGGTGATGCCGGTCGCGAGCGCCGTGTCCAGCACCTGCGGGCAGATCAGGTGCACGTGGGAGTCGATCGCCCCGGCGGTCACGATCCGGCCGTTGCCGGCGATCACCTCGGTGGCCGGCCCGATCACCAGATCGGGGTGCACCCCGTCCATCGTGTCGGGGTTGCCGGCCTTGCCCAACGCCACGATCCGACCGTCCTTGACCCCGATGTCGGCCTTCACGATGCCCCAGTGGTCGACGACCACCGCGCCGGTGATGACCAGGTCCGGAGCGCCCTGCGCGCTGGTCCGCAACGACTGGCCCATCGATTCGCGGATGACCTTGCCGCCGCCGATCACCGCCTCGTCGCCGGCCAGGCCGGGTCCGCCACAGAGGTCGCGTTCGACGCGGATCACCAGGTCGGTGTCGGCGAGACGGATGCGGTCGCCGGCGGTCGGTCCGTAGAGGTCGGCGTACCGCTGCCTCGTCAGCTCCACGTCATGCTCCTGTTCGGTCGGGTGAGTGCAGTCCGCGGAACCCGGCGGTGCGTCCCTCGCCGCCGAAGCGGACGAGGGTGACGTCCATCGGGATGCCGGGCTCGAACCGGGTGCTGGTGCCCGCCGGGATCGCGAGTCGACAGCCGACCGCGAGCTCGCGGTCGAACTCGAGTGCGTCGTTCGCCTCGGCGAAGTGGAAGTGCGATCCCACCTGCACCGGACGGTCACCGGCGTTGAGCACGCGCAGATCGACCAGCTCGCTGCCGGCGAACAGCTCGACGGGCCCCTCGCCGTGCAGCGTGGCGCCGGGTGCCGCGGCAGCCGGATCGACGGCGCTCGGGGCCGAGGACGTGGCGGGTGCCTGGATCGGATGGTGCAACGTGACGAGCTTCGTGCCGTCGGGGAAGGTCGCTTCGACCTGGAGCTCGTCGATGAGCACGTCGATGCCGTCCATGACGTCCGCCGTGCTCAGGACCTCTCGACCAGACGCCATGACCTCGGCGACCGTCCGTCCGTCACGCGCCGCCTCGAAGACCCAGGACGTGAGCACCGCGACGGTCTCCGGGTGGTTGAGCCTGAGGCCACGTTCTTGTCGGCGGCGGGCGACGTCCGCGGCGACGTGCACCAGCAGTCGGTCCTGTTCGTGGGGCGAGAGTTGCACGGCGCGAACGTAGCGGCGTCGCTCGACCGGAATCGGTCCGGACTGTCACGGCTCTGTTACAAGATCTCCGGCGGACGGCGTCGTGCGTGCCAGGACCCGGCGGCCCTCAGGCGTCGTCGTCGTGCACGGCGAGCCCGTCGAAGAGCAGATCGACCGCCGCCACGGCGTGTGCGTGCACGGCGTCGGCGTCGTCGCGGTCGATGCTCACCCCGAGCCGCTCGGCGAGACCCGGGAACACGATCGGCCCGGCGATGCCGTTGGTCATGAAGAAGTAGAGGAGCCCGGCGGAGTCCGTGCGGACCTTGCCCTCTGCCTCGAGCTCCCCGAGGATCCCGCCGCCGAACTGGTAGACGGGCTCGATGAACGCGTTGAAGAGGTACTCGAGTCGCTCGCCGCCGAGCACCGCTTCCTGGTTGATGATGCGGAGCATCGCAGGGCGGATCGCGTTGATCTCGACGTAGCGGACGATCGAGGCACGCAGCCGCGCGAGGTCGTCGGCGAACGGGTCCTCGATCATCGTCAGGAGGTCGCGTCGGATGACGCGGAAGCCGTGGTCGACCGCCGCGTACCAGAGCGCATCCTTCGATCCGAAGCGCTGCGGGATGTGGTTGTGGTGCACCCCGATCTGGCGGGCGAGGCTGCGGACGGAGGTGCCGGCGAAACCCGACTCGGCGAAGGCATCGAGCGCCGCGTCGAGCACGTCCGCGTCGGTGAGGACGGGCTTCTCGGGTGCGGCCACCGCCGGGTTCACTGACTCCTGCTCAATCACTGCGCCGCACGCTACCCCCGGGACCTTTCGCACGCGTCCGCGAGTTGGCCGGGACTAGAACTGCGACGTGGACGCGGCAGCGGACGGAGAGCACGGCACGGCACGGCACGCCCACGTCGCGGAGCTGGGCGACGACCGCAGCATCTCCGAGCTCGACGACGTCCGCGACCGCGAGGAGCTGCGCAACCGCTACGACGGGCTGCTCCAGGAGCTGCGTGTCGTGCTGCCCGGTGCCCAGGTGCTCGTGGCCTTCCTGATCACCGCGCCGTTCGCGACCAGGTTCCCTGAGCTCGACACCATGGGCCTCGGGATCTTCGGCGTGGCGACGGTCAGTGCGGTCATGGCCGTGATC
>JAFAFN010000336.1 GCA_023423475.1 Actinomycetes bacterium
CGGTGTTGGCGTTGTTGGGGGTGGCCTGCGTGCCACCGACGAACCCGACGCCGGCGCGACGGGCACCGCGACGACCGTCGTCACGGTCACCGGTCCTGCCAACCAGGTGCCGACCGCGGTGCCGACCGCCGTGGCGACAGCGGACGTGACCGAGGGGACCGCACCGCTGACCGTCGAGTTCGACGGCGCCGGCTCCGCGGACGCAGACGGCTCGATCGTCGCCGCAGGCACCGACAGCAACTGCGACGGCTACGACGGCGTGATCGCCGAGCAGGTCCTGGTGTCGACCGACGGCACGGACACGGCGACCTGCGGGACACCCGCCGAGCCGTGCGCCTCGATCGCCCACGGCCAGTCGCGGGCGACCGCCGAGGGCCTTGACATCGTCGGTGTGGCGGCTGGTCAGTAACCGGCGTTCTCGCTGGCGAACGGCGTGACCGTCGCCGGCGGCTACGACGAGGACTTCCAGCGCGGCGACGCCGCGACCGGCGACGTCACCGTCGTCGTCAACGGTGCGACCGACGCGTCGATCGGCGGCACCGACACCCTCGGACTCGACGGCACCGGCGGTGGTGGCGCAGGTGGCGTCCGAGCCATCGTGGCGGGCACCGGCGGTCGTCCCGGCGGCGCCTCGATCGGCATCCTGGTCGCCAGCACCAACCCGACGGTGATCGACGTGTCGATCGAGCTCGGCACCGGCGGTGCTGCGGGTGCGGGCGGTGCCGGTGCGGTGCCGGGTTGGGCCGGCAACGACGGGCTCCGCATCGAGGTCGCGTCGCTCTGAGGGCACTGGTCGGCCTGCCCCGCGGGGCGCACGAGTGATCACCGGTCGAACCGATCCGTCGAGACCGACGGGTAGTCTCGGCCGGTGATCACCGCGACGTTCGATGCCGCCGAGCTGGCCGATGCGTGGGAGCACGAGCTCTCCCGCCTGAGCGAACTCGGGGTGGTGCAACGGCTCTGGGACCTCGACCACACGGTCATCCAGGACGACCCGGCCGATGCAGCGGACCGCCTCGGCTGGTTGGACGCCCCGTTGCGCAGCGCCGAGCGCTGGCCGCACTGGGCCCTGCTCGCGGACGAGATCGTCGACGGCGCCGGCGACCGTGAGGTCGGTCGCATCGACACCGTCGTCGTGCTCGGCATGGGCGGCTCCAGCCTGTTCCCGGAGGTGCTCGCTCTGACCTTCGAGCACGATCCCGCCTTCCCTCGGCTGCGGGTGCTCGACACCACCGATCCGACCGCGGTCGCACGCATCGCGTCCGAGTGCGACCCCGAGCACACCCTCGTGGTCGTCGCATCCAAGTCGGGCAGCACCATCGAGACCCGCTCGCACCTCGAGCTCTTCTGGTCCCGCGGTCCGATCGGTCGCAACTTCGTGGCGATCACCGATCCGGGCTCCGGCCTCGAGCAGCTCGCACGTGAGCGTGGTTTCCGGGCGATCGAGCACGGGGTCCCCGAGATCGGCGGACGCTTCTCGGCGCTGTCCGCGTTCGGCATGGTCCCCGCCGCCCTCATGGGCCTCGACGGCTCGGCGCTGATCGAGACCGCCGAGGAGGCGCTCGAGGCGATGGACGCCTCGACACCTGTCGAGCACCACGTCGGGTGTCAGCTCGGCGCCCTGGTGGCCGTCGCGGCGACGGCGGGGCGCGACAAGCTCACCTTCCTGATCGACGAACGCCTCGAGGCGTTCGGCGCGTGGCTCGAGCAGCTGATCGCCGAGTCCACCGGCAAGCACGGCGTCGGCGTCCTGCCCGTGGTGGGAGAACCCGCCGACGCCCCCGATCCCGAGCACCGCCTGTTCGTGGTCATCGGCGACCATCCCGCTGCTTCGGCGACCCTGCCGGGCCCGTCGGTCCGCCTGGCGGTCGAGGAGCCGGCGGACCTCGGCGCGCAGGTCTACCTGTGGGAGTGGGCGACGACGATCGCCGGCATCTCGCTGGGCATCAACCCCTTCGACCAGCCCGACGTCGAGTCCGCCAAGGTCGCGGCCCGCTCGGTGCTCGAGGCCAGCAGCGCCGACGACGGCAGCACGGTCCCCCTCGGCACGGTGGACGACGCGCTCGCGCTGCTGCATGACGGCGACGCGCTCGTGATCAACGCGTTCGTGGACCCCGCGCTGGAACCGCAGCTCGACGACGCTCGTCGTGCGCTCGGCCGGCGTGCCGGCGTCGCGACGACCCTCGGCATCGGGCCTCGTTTCCTCCACTCGACCGGGCAGCTCCACAAAGGCGGGCCCGACCGCATCGTCGTCATCCAGGTGGTGGGCGACGCGGCGCAGGACCTGGACGTGCCCGGTGCCTCGTACAGCTTCGGCCATCTGATCGCCGCGCAGGCAGACGGCGACCTGGCGGCCCTGGTGGGTGCCGGCAAGCGGGTCGTGCGGGTGCGGCTCGCCGACCTGCTGGCAAGCTGACGACACGACGGGACCGCAGCGAAGGAGCAGCCCGATGGCGAAGCTGATCTACGCATCCAACATGTCCCTCGACGGCTGGACCGAGGACGCCGACGGCGACATCAGCTGGGCCCCGCCCGACGACGACGTGTTCGTGTCGATCACCGAGCTCATGGTGTCGGTCGGCACCTATCTGTACGGACGTCGCATGTACGAGACGATGGCCGTCTGGGAGACCGACCCGTCGCTGGGCGATCGTTCCGAGCTCACCGCGGCCTACGCACGGGCGTGGCAGGCCGCCGACAAGGTCGTGTACTCCACGACGAGGCCCGAGCCGTCGACCGCGTCGACCCGGGTCGAGCCCCACTTCGATCCCCACGTCGTCCGATCGATGAAGGAGTCCTCGGATCGAGACCTCCTCGTGGGTGGGCCCACGCTGGCCGGCCAGGCGCTCGACGCGGCGCTCGTCGACGAGGTGGTGCTGTACGTGTGGCCGATCGTGCTCGCCGGCACCAAGGCGGCGCTGCCGGCGACGCACCGGGTCGACCTCGAGCTCGTCGACGAGCACCGGTTCGGCGGGAGCGGCGCCGTGCGCCTCCACTACCGCGTCCAGTGAGTCGGGTGGGTCAGGCGGAGGTGATGACGATGCGCACCGTGGTGGTGTCGTCGCCGTCGGACACGAGCTCGACCGCCCGCCGGACCTGATCGGTCTCGTCCGCGACACCGCGGAACGTGGCGTCCTCGTCGTCCGCGTTCAGCTTCCACATGGGGGAGCTGTGCAGGATCGTGCGCTCACCCTCGACCGGGTCGGCCAGTTCCGAGTCGGCCAGGAACTGTGCTTCGTCCGCAGCGGGGATGTCGAAGGTGATGTCGAGCTGCGTGGCCGGATCCGCCACGGCGCTCTGGAAGCGCGTCATGCTCGCTGGGAACGTCAGTCCTGTCAGCTCCGTGATGGCGTCCGCCGTCAGGTTCTCGGTGTCGATGTCCAGCGGGGTCGCAGGTGGGAGCGAGGAGGTCGACTCGGTCGACGTCACGTCGGCCGAGTCGTCACCACCGATCAGGACGAGTCCCACTCCGAGCGAGAAGCCCGCGAGCAGCACGATGCCGATGATGACGTTGCGGCGCTGGCCCAGTCCTCGTCGTGTTGCCACGTGTGCTCCTCGTTCCTGGTGGGCCCGACGCGGAGATCGGCCCGATCAGCGGACGACCCGCCCCACGGGGCCCGGCGGGACAGGTGTGTCGATTGG
>JAFAFN010000383.1 GCA_023423475.1 Actinomycetes bacterium
AGCTCGGGGTTCGGTAGCGCGACGATGCTGCCGAACAGGAAGAACGTCGCGATGCCCGCCGATGCCACCACTGCAGCTGAGCGACCGCGCCGGGCGCCCCAGAGAGAGACTCCCGCTCCGAGCAGCAGTCCCACGACCCCGGCGACGAGGTAGCGCGAGCCGCCATAGGTGGTGCTGAAGCCGAACAACGCCAGCGCGCCGAGCACACAGATCGCGGCTGCATCGACCAGTCCACTGAGTGCTCTGGACCCCGGTGCCGCAGAAGCCTGCGCCGGCTCCGGCCCAATGCCCTCGGGCGGCGGACTCGACGGAGCCCCTGGGCTCTCATTCCGGTGCACGTTCGCGTCGCTGTCGGCCGACGATCTGGTCGCTGTCACGTCGTGACCGCCCACATGAGCTGGGCAAGCTCGTCGAGCGAGGCCACCGTCAGGACGATCGTCGAGCCGACTGGTCGGAGCCCTGTCTCACTGGCCGGATCGACGCGGATGGCGAGGGTCCTCACATCGATCGGAAATCGCATGGTCGCTGCACGTAGGTCGGCGATGGATGTCGTGGAACCCGTCACCACCACGGCGAGGCTGACTCCTGACGAGTTCCGGACGAGTCGGTCCGTCTGGTCCACCAGCTTCGATCGCCGCGACAGCTCGGCGCCCGCGAGGGCATCCAACATCGAGGGCCCGTTGACCGTCGGCAGCACGTGACGACCGTGGGACAGCGTCACGTCCTGTTCGTCCGCGATCGCCCGGGCAGCGAGCGACCCGGTGATCGACACCGCGAGCTCGAACTCCTCGGACACCTCGGCCCGCCCGTCGAGGTAGCTCGCGGTCCCGGCGTCGAGGACCACGGCGAGGTGGGCGCGCCGCGTGTCGGTGAACTGCCGGACCATGAGCTCACCGACGCGAGCGCTGGTCATCCAATGGACGAACCGACGGTCGTCGCCGTGCTGGTACTCCCGCAACGTGTGGAACGCGATGTCGCTCGGCGACAGATCCGGTGTGGGCTGCCCTTCGAGGTCGCGTAGGAAACCGGCGCCGAGATGCCCGAGATGTGTGGTCCGTGGATGTACGTAGAGCGGCACCGGCTGAGTCCAGGGGACTGCCCTCCGCAACAGACCCAGCGGGTCGCTGCGAACGGTGACGGCCGGTCCGACCGGCACGATGCCGCGACGGTGGGTTGGTAGCACGAAGAGCTCCTCGTGTTGGTCACCGGCGCCGAGCGAAGGGATCGCGAACTCCGCGACGCCGGCGCCGACCACGAGCTCGAGTCGAGAAGGGAGCACCCGTCGAGCGCCGGGGTTCGTGACGGTCACCTGACCAGCGGCCCGTCGGCCGACGACGACCCGCTGAGGTGCGAGCTCGACCTCGACGTCGAGGTCGGTCGCGCCGACGACGAAACCGCAGGCCACCACCAGACAGGCCAGCGCAGCAGTCGCGATGATCGACAGCTCGATCCAACCGAACCACCATCCAATCAGCCATGCACCGAGCATCAAGGCGATCGTCGACCATCCGACTGCAGTGATGGCGGCCAGCGCGTGCCGGAGCTGTTCACCGAGCCGGTGCACCAACGACTGTGCTCGAGCCGACGCTGACTCGTCCAAGATCGTGATCGTGCGCGACGTCTGGCGCGGGAGCGACTGCGCGCCGGATGCCGACGTGTCAGGTTCAGGTGCACCCGCCTGAGTCATGCTGCGCGGGCGCTCGGGGGCTCGACCTGGGACAGGATGCGCTCGACGATGCTGGCGACGGTCACGCCGGTGAACTCCGCTTCGGCATCGAGCACGACGCGGTGGGCCAGCACCGGGTGGGCGAGCAGCTTGACGTCGTCGGGCAGGACGTAGTTGCGCCCCTGCGACGCCGCCCACGTCTTGGCCGCTCGCACATAGGCCATGCACCCACGGATCGACACTCCGAGCTTCACCTCGGAGGCGGCTCGGGTCGCGTCAGCGATCTGCGCCACGTAGCTCAGGACCGCCGGGTCGACGTGGTTGCTCGCTGCAAGATCGGACATCTCGGCGACAGCCACCGAGGTGATCAGGGGGCCGACCGCCGCGCTGCGGTTCTTGTTCGACGCGTCGGCCAGGATGCGGATCGTCGAGTCGTGGTCCGGGTAGCCCAGCGCCGTGCGCATGAGGAATCGGTCGAGCTGCGCCTCGGGCAGGCGGTAGGTGCCGGCCTGCTCGATCGGGTTCTGGGTGGCGATCACCATGAACGGGGGGCCGACCGGATAGGTCGTGCCGTCGATGGTGACCTGGCTCTCCTCCATCACCTCGAGCAGCGCCGACTGGGTCTTCGGAGAGGCACGATTGATCTCGTCCGCGAGCACGACGGTCGCGAACACCGGCCCGCGTCGGACCTCGAACTGGTTGGCGCGCTGGTCGTAGACCGTGCCCCCCGTGACGTCGGCCGGCAGCAGGTCGGGAGTGAACTGAATGCGCGAGTGGGTGCCCTGCACGGTGTTGGCGATCGACTTCGCAAGGATCGTCTTGCCGGTGCCCGGCACGTCTTCGAGCAGGAGGTGGCCGCCGCTGAGTAGCGTCGTCAGCGCAAGGCGGACTGCGCGGTCCTTGCCGACGATCGCCTGTTCGACGTTGACGACCAGCTTGTCGAAGGTCTCTGCGAACCAAGCCGCTTGTTCAGGTGTCATGTCTGTGTTCCTCGTTGGCCTTTTGGCAGGTTCGTTGTCAATTGCTGATGTCGGCGGATCGGTAGCTCGTTCCTGCGATGTACAGGTAGCTGGTCCCGCGGCCGATGCAGAACCTGCCGTCACCCGATGCACCGTTTCCTGCGCCGTCGATCGACACGTTGAACACCAGTCCGTAGTCACCTACATCACCGACGGTCTGGTACCCGCGAATCTGCACCGTCGTGTTCGGTGTGAAGTTGCGAAGTTCAGCTCTGATCCACCGCCAACCAGGACTGCAGCTCGACACTCCGCCGCCGACCGTCCCGCCGAGGCTGACAGTCACCGACGGCGCCGGCGGAGGCGGCGGGCGCGGATCGGTCGAACCGGAGGTGGAGATCGGCGTGGCGCCGACCTGGCCCTCCTCGTCGACGGCGACGACCTCGATACGGAACGCCTGCTCGTAGCCCGAGCCCAGACTGGGCGACTCCCAGGCGGTCGTCCGGGTCCAAGGACCGTTGTTGATCCGGTAGTCGAAGGCCACGACGGAGCGGCCGTGGGAGTACAGCTGGGGGACCCAGGTGAACCGCCCGCTGGTCGCGCTGAGGCGCTCCCACTGGACCCGCTGCATCGTCGGGACCGGGCCGTAGGGCCGGATCGGAATGGGCGCCGTCGGATCGCTGTAGCGAGTCGCCTCGTCTCCGCTGTTGTTGTCGACCCGGAAGAGGATGGTCAACGAGTAGCCCTCGATCGGTAGGCCTCGGATGTACCCGTCTGCCGGGATGTCACTGAACCCCGAGAAGAGCTCGGGGATGGAGTACTGCTGCCGGTCGATCGACAGTCCTCCGGTCTCGGTCGGATTCGTCACCTGCACCCGGACTCCGGCGAACCCGGTGTTGGTGCCCGGTAGTCGGTCCTCGATCGTCCACTGTGTGACGACACCCGGCTTTCCGCCGGCGGCGACCGCCGGCGACGCTGCCGACGCAGGGCTCGGACCCGCACGGTTCTCGGCGATCACCTGGAACTGGTACGCATCGCGGATGCGGTCCACTGCGAACTCCACGGATGCCCTGTTGCCCGAACGCGTGATGGCGGACGCCTGCAGCGGTGGCACCGAGGCTCGCCCGTTCACCTCCACCACTCGGTACACGTC
>JAFAFN010000474.1 GCA_023423475.1 Actinomycetes bacterium
ATCGCCCAGCGCAACCGCAGCTCGTCGCCCTCGACCGACTCCTCGTCGTCCACCCGGGCGTTCCACCGGACCAGGTGCTCCGGCGTCGACACGATCGGCAGGTCCCGGTCGCGTGCCGCAGCGACGAGCAGCGCGCCGACCTGCGCGGGGGTCCGCTCGTCATCGGGACCGCCGAACGCGCCGACGTCGACGAACAGCCGACGTGGGGCGGCGAACGCGCCGGGGCGGAAGCACAGCGCGGCACCGTCGTCCTCGACGGTGCCCGGCAGCGGCTCGACCGCAGTCAGCGATCCGTCGGAGTGGCGCTGCTGACCACCGCAGCTGACCAGACCGGCACCGCTGGCGTCGATGAGCCGCCCGATGCGCGCCAGCCAACCCGGTGCGACCTCGTCGTCGGGGTCGAGCACCACGCACCAGTCGCCGTGGGACCGTGCGATGCCTGAGCTCAGCGCGGCGGCGGCTCCGGCCGGCTCCTGTCGCACGATACGGACACGTCCGTCGGACACCGAGCGGGCGGCCGCGACGGAGTCGTCCACGGAGCCGTCGTCGACGACGACGACCTCGAGGTCGCCGAAGGTCTGGGCGAGCACTCCTGCGGTCGCGCGGCCGATCACGTCGGCACGGTCACGAACCGGGATCACCACACTGAAGCGGGGGCTCATCCCCACAAGTGTCGATCAGCAGCCGCCCACAGACGCGGATGGCAGTGACCGACGGCTCAGCCGCCGATCAGCCCAAGGGCTCCATGCGGTACACGGCGACGTCGTCGTGCTCGTCGAGCAGCGTCAGGTCGAGTCGGTCCTGGAGCTCGTCGAGGGGCCACAGGTGACCCCACACGGGGCGCTGGTCGATCCACACGAGGCACGACGGCGTGTCGTCGAGCGTCTCGGTGATCTCCTCGAGGTCGGGGATCTCGCGGCTCGACTCGAGCGCCCGCTGCTGGGGGCTCCAGAGCGCCTCGACCGCGGGGTACAGGCCGTTGGGCAGGTTCGAGTACACCGTGCAGCCGTCGGGGATCGCGTCGAGGGCGGGGTTGGCCCGCACCTCGTCGAAGACGTCGGACTCGTAGTTGCCCTCGAAGTAGGGGTGCCCTGCGGCGAAGCCGACCATCGCGACCAGACCGGCGGCGACGTTGAGCACGGCCCACACGTGCGCACCGCTCCAGGCGGCACGCCACCAGCGGGTGGCCGAGGTCCCGTCCAGGCGTCGTGCGCGGTCGACGAGCGCGACACCCAGCACGAGCAGCGGGAAGTACGCCGGGTAGAGCAGGCGCAGGTCGAGCTGGTTCAGTGCCGTCGTGGTGCGGACGTAGATCATGTAGGCCAGGTAGAGCGTCGGGACCAGCAGGAGCAGACCCAGCGGTGTGCCCAGCGCGGCGAACAGCCGGCGCACCACGGACCCGAAGCCGTCGTGTCGCTCGGTGCCATCGGGCCGGCGCTGCAGCACCTTCCAGGTCACCCACACGATGAGCGCGAGCACGACGATGCCGACCGCCGCCCAGATCTTCGTGAACCCGTTGCCGAAGCCGGGCAGCAGGAAGCGGCCGAGGGTGGCGGCGACGTCGAAGCAGTTGTCGACGAAACCCCGGGCCGACGGGTTGCGCTCGCCGGTGAACGTGCCGTCGATCGAGTGGTTGCGCAGCATCCAGGCGAGCGGTGCCGAGGCGGCGACGATCCCGTAGACGACCCCGTTGCGCACTCGTTCGAGCAGGCTGCGACGGCCGTCGAGCAGCAGCCAGAGGCCACCGAACGCGATCAGCACGAGCCCCACGTAGCGCAGACCGAAGCCGGCCCACGCGAGCAGTGCCGCGCCGACGAGCGTCGCCCACGACCCGGTGCGTCGGAACTGCATCAGCACCAGCATCCAGACCATCACCACGAGGGCGAAGGCCATGTCGGTCATGAGGACGTGACCGAGACCGATCGTCGACGGTCCGACGGCGAACACCAGCGTGCCCAGCAGCACCAGGCGGGCGTCCGAGACCACCGTGCGCAGCAGACGGTGCCCGGCGAGCACGACCCCGAAGGAGACCGCGGCGTTCAACACGATGGCGGCGCCGAGGGAGTTGAGCGGGGTCAGCCACGACAGCGCGGCCATCAGGCCGGGCCAGATCGGGGGCCAGACGGTGACGGGGTCCTCGAGGAAGTAGCCGTACCCGTTTCCCGCCACGAGGGAGTCCGCCATCGCTCGGTAGCCGACGCCGTCGTCGCCGGTCGCGATGCCTGCGACGTTCGCGATCAGCACGGCGAGCGCGGACAGCGCGGCGAGCGCCCACACGTATCCGTCGGACGAGCCCGTCCCCCCGGCCCGGACCGTTGCCCCTGTGTCAGTCACGGGAGACAGTGTCCACGCGGGGCAGGGTCAGGACAAGTCCTTCCTGTCCCCCGCGAGGGGGAGGTCGCCCCGGTCGAGGGGCAGCCGGACCTCGACCACGGTGCCCTGTCCGACCTCGCTGGTCAGCTCGACGGTGCCGGCGTGCGCCTCGACGATCGCCGAGACGATCGAGAGGCCCAGCCCACTGCCGCTGCTGGTGCCGTCGCCGTTCGAGCGCCGAGCACGGGATGGGTCCGCACGGTGGAACCGCTCGAAGGCCTTCGCGACGTCGTCGGGCGACATCCCGGGGCCGTCGTCCGCGACGCGGAGCACGGCGACGGTGCCCTCGGTGGTCACGCTGACCGACACCTCCGAGGTGGCGGGTGTGTGGTCGATCGCGTTGGTGACGAGGTTGGCCACGACCTGCCGGAGCCGTTCGTCGTCGCCGGTCACGATCGCCGGGGTCGCATCGATGTCGAGGTGGCGGTCCGGGTGGACCACCGCGGCGTCGCGCACGGTGTCACCTGCCAGGGCGGCGAGGTCGACGGGGTGCTGGTCGAGCGGTCGTCCCTGGTCGAGTCGGGCGAGCTGCAGCAGATCGCCGACCAGGTTGCCCATGCGCGTCGCCTCCTCCTCGGTGCGTCGCATCGCCTCGTCGAGCTCGCCGTCGCCGCCGAGTCCACCGTGGCGGTAGAGCTCGCTGTAGCCCCGGATGGTGGTGACCGGTGTGCGCAACTCGTGGGAGGCGTCCGCGACGAAACGCCGCAGTCGGGCCTCGGACTCGGTGCGTTCGTCGAAGGCGGTCTCGATGCGTCCGAGCATCGAGTTGAGCGCTGCACCCAGCTCGCCCGCCTCGGTCCCCGGCTCGGCCTCGGGCACCCGGTGCGAGAGGTCGCCAGCGGCGATGCTCGACGCGGCGGTCGTCATCGCCCGGATGGGCCGGACGCCCAGACGGAGCACCCACCAGGTGACCAGCGACAGCACCGCGATGACGGCGATCGTGGCGAGCAGCTGGACGAGCAGCAGGCGCCCCACGGCGTCGTCGACGTCGCGGATGGACTGCCCGACGACCAGCACCGAGTCGTTCCGACCGGTCTCGCGGGCGAGCAGTCGGAACTGCTCGCCCTCCGGGTCGGACTCCACGGTGAACGGGGTGTCGTCGTCCGCGGCGTCGCGGGCCTCGGCCGCGGTGAACACCGGGACGGTGTCGTCATCCGACCCCGACAGCCTCGGTGTCGCGATCACCTCGACGTCGCCGTCCTCGGCCACGGTCGCGATGAAGTAGCTGTTGAGCTGCTCGAAGCCCCGCGCATCGGCCGGCGGACGCGACTCCGTTCGGAAGTTCCCGCCGGGTGGGCCGGCGCGCCACGGACTGCCGGGGCCGACGGCACGCTCGAGCTGCTGGTCGACCTGGTCCATGAGGTGGTCGCGGGTGGTGCGCGTGACGATGGTCGCGGTCGCGACGAGCACGACCACCACCACGGCCATGCCGGCGAGCAGCCGGGACGTGAGCGACATCAGGCGGCCGTCGGTTCGCGGATCGTGTAGCCGACCGAGCGGATGGTGTGGATCAACTTGGTGTCGCCCTGGTCCATCTTGCGGCGCAGGTACCCGATGTAGGTCTCGACGATGCCGCCGTCGCCGTTGAAGTCGAACTGCCAGACGTGGTCGAGGATCTGCGCCTTGGACAGCACCCGCCCGGTGTTCAGGAGCAGGTAGCGCAGCAGGTTGTACTCGGTGGGCGACAGCGAGATCTCCTCGCCGGCGCGGGTGACCCGGTGGGCGTCGTCGTCCATCTCGAGGTCCGCGCAGCGGTAGACGGAGTCCGAGGTGCTCACGCCGACGCGCCGCAGCACGGCGTTGATGCGAGCGACGAGCTCGTCGAGGCTGAAGGGCTTGACCAGGTAGTCGTCGCCGCCGAGCGTGAGGCCGCGGACCTTGTCCTCGGTCGCGTCCTTCGCGGTGAGGAAGACCACCGGCGTCCTCGAGCCGTCGCTGCGGAGCCGCCGGCAGACCTCGAACCCGTCGAGGTCGGGCAGCATCACGTCGAGCACGATGAGGTCGGGCTCGACCTCGCCCGCCTGGGTGATCGCGTCGCGCCCGTTCGCCGCGACGTGCACGTCGAAGCCGTTGTGCCGGAGCGCGGCCTCGAGCATCGAGCGCAGGTTGTCCTCGTCGTCCACCAGAAGGAGTCGTTCACCACTCACGGCGACCACGTTGCCAGACACGGCTGGGAGAACGCTGAGAGTCACCTGAGCGCAGGTCGGGAGCAGTCGGGACGCGGAACGGGCGCCCCAGCTGGGGCGCCCGTTCCCACCAACGATGTGGATCGGTCAGCTCTGGTCGAGCTTCACCAGACGGAGGTACGGCTTCACGGCGTTCCAGCCCTGCGGGAACTTCTCCTTGGCGGCCTCGTCGGACAGCGCGGGGACGATGATGACATCCTCGCCCTCGGTCCAGTTCACCGGGGTGGCCACGGAGTGGTTCGCGGTGAGCTGCAGCGAGTCGACGACCCGGAGGATCTCGGCGAAGTTGCGACCCGTCGAGGCGGGGTAGGTGATGATCAGCTTCACCTTGTTGTCGGGGCCGATCACGAACACGGAGCGCACGGTGAGCGTGTCGTTCGCGTTCGGGTGGATCAGGTCGTAGAGGTCGGAGACCTTGCGGTCGCTGTCGGCGATCAGCGGGAAGTTCACCGCGGAGCCCTGGGTCTCCTCGATGTCCTTCTCCCAGTCGGCGTGGTTCGTGACCTCGTCGACCGAGAGGCCGATGACCTTCACGTTCCGCTTGTCCCACTCGGGCTTCAGGCGTGCGACCTCGCCCAGCTCGGTGGTGCAGACCGGCGTGAAGTCCTTGGGATGCGAGAAGAGGATCGCCCAGCTGTCACCCTTCCAGTCGTGGAAGTTGATGGTTCCCTGGGTGGTCTCCGCCGTGAAGTCGGGTGCCTCGTCGCCGAGCTGGATGGACATGTCGCAAACTTCCTTCTTGTCGATGTGCGGGGGTTCGTCGTGTGTCGGGGGTGATGACCCTCACGAACGCCAACCGACGGCGCCGCGAGATAATTCCCGACCAACCTAGTCGGGTATTCGGGGGTCGTCCATGGGGGTGTCGGAGGTCCTCGAGCGTGCTTGCTGTCGCGAACATCTGCTTGACCCGGTTCGCATCTGCTTGCTACAGTTAGCAACACAGCAAGCACTTCTCCCACCCTCATCCGGAGGCAACACCATGAGCACCGTGCTCGACCGAGTCACCAACGTCCAGGATCAGGTCATCGCCGCGATCACCAGCACCAAGGAGCCCGTCACCACCGCCGTGGCCGTGGTCGTCGCCTATGTGGTCGAGACCGCGCCGTCGGTGCCGGCCGTGCCCTTCGCCGATCGCCTGCCCACCCCCAAGGAGCTCATCGACAACCAGGCGAAGTTCGCCTCGAAGCTCGTCACGACCAACAAGTCCGTCGCGCTGAGCGTCGCCGCCGCGGCGCAGCCGCTCACGGACCAGCTGCTCGACCGCAAGACGGTCACCAAGGCCCGCAAGGCCGCCGCCTGAGGCAGTGAGAGCCGCCGCCTGAGGCAGTGAGAGCCGCTGCCTCAGGCAGCACATTCCCTGCACGTGCCATCCCCCTGGCGCAGTGCGGAACGACGGAGGGCCCACCCCCTGTGGCCCTCCGTCGTCGCGGTCGGGCTCAGGTCTCGAGCAGTCGCGACGCCACGACCTCGGCGATCGCGAGCGAGGCGGTCGCCGCGGGCGACGGGGCGTTGAGCACGTGCACCGCGCCCGGTGAGGTCGCGACGGCGAAGTCGTCGAGCAGTCGACCCGACCCGTCGACGGCCTGTGCACGGATCCCGGTCGACGAGGGCACCAGATCCGCCGCGGTGACCTCTGGCAGGAGCCGTCGCACGTCGCGCAGCAGCAGGTTCTTCGATCGCGAGCGGGCGAGCTCGGCGGCACCGGTGCGCCAGTAGGACCTGGCGAGCTGGCGCAGCGCGGGGGATTGCGCCATCTCGATGGCGTCGCGTCGGTCGACGCCGCGGCGATACGACTCGCGTCCCCCGGCGAGCACCGCGTTCGGACCGACGTGGATCGACCCGTCGACCATGCGCGTCATGTGCACGCCGAGGAACGGCCAACGTGGATCGGGTACCGGGTACACGAGGTTGCGCACCAGGTGTCGCGCCGATGGCGTGAGCTCGTGGTACTCGCCGCGGAACGGCAGGATGCTCACGTCGGTGTCGGCTCCGGCGAGCCGGGCGATCCGGTCGCTGTGCAGCCCGGCGCAGTTCACCAGTCGTGGCGCGGCGACCTCGCCGGCGTGCGTCGAGAGCCGGAACGCGGGTCCGTCACGACCGATCGCAGTGACGAGCGCGCCGGTGAGCAGCTGACCGCCGCCGGCGACGAGCTCGTCGACGAGCGCGAGCGACACACCGCGGTAGTCGGTGATCGCCGCCTCGGGCACGTGCAGCGCGGTCAGGCCGGCGACGTGGGGTTCGAGCTCGTGCAACTCGGAGGGACCGATCCGGCGGACGCCGAGCCCTTGTGCGGTGCCTCGTCGCTCGAGCTCACCGAGTGCGCCGAGCTCGCTGGCCGAGGTCGCCACGATCACCTTGCCGCACCGGTCGAACGGTACGCCGTGACGCCGGCACAGCTCGGCGAGCAGCCCTCGCCCGCGGGCGACCAGCGTCGACTTCGCCGAGCCCGGGGCGTAGTAGATGCCCGAGTGCACGACGCCGGAGTTCCGCCCGGTCTGGTGTCGGGCCACGCCGTCCTCCTTGTCGACCACGAGCACACGCCGGCCGCTGCGCCGCTGCACCTCGACCGCGCTCGCCAGTCCCACGATGCCTGCGCCGATGACGGCGACCTCGGCGACGTGGTCCGCGCTCACCTGGGTTCGAGCAGGTACGTGGTCACGTCGCCGTCACGGGCCAGCTCGACCAGGCGCAGCCGTTCGCCGAGCTCCTCGACCGACCAGTTCGCGGGGTCGTCGGTGTAGTCGATCCACACCAGGCAGGCGGTCTCGCCGGCGTCGACCCGTGCCACGAGCTCGTCGAGGTCGTCGGTCGGCTGGTCGCTCTTGTACTCGGTCTTCCGGGGGCTGAGGTGTGCCTCGAAGCCGGACTGGTACAGATCGCCCGCGTTGTTCGAGTAGCTGACGCAGTCGTCGGGCAGGGCGTCGAGCGCGGGGCTCGTCGATGCCGCGACGGCGCGGTCGGAGTTGAAGCCGTAGTCGGCGAGCACGCCGTTCGCCGGGCCGACCAGCGCCAGGGTGATGACGACCTGGATCGCCAGCCAGACACCCACCACCGCCCGTCCGAGCGTGCGTCGACCCGGTGCCGAGAGCAGCACGATCTCGCACCAGCGCAGCAGCAGGATGGAGGTCGGGAACAGGCACGGGGACAGGAGCCGGATGTCGAGGTCGTCGAAGCCGACCATCGAGCGGGTGACCACCATCAGCGCGGTGAACGCGACGACGAACACGACGAGCAGCCCGGCGGGCCCCTGGAACGAGTCGAGCAGCCGCGTGCCCAGGCCGGCGCCGAACGATCCGCCGTCTGGTCGGGTGACCCGTTCGAGCGAGACGAGGGCGACACCCACCACGACGATCGTGACCAGGGCTGCGGGGACCAGCGGGGCGGTCGGCGCCGAGGTCAGGAACTTGAAGGTCGTCGCCAACGCGGCGACCAGGTTGCGGACCGGCCCGATCGACG
>JAFAFN010000488.1 GCA_023423475.1 Actinomycetes bacterium
ACTCTACGCCGATCGAGCCCATTGTCAACTGATTGGTTGAGAACGTTCCTCCTGGGAGCTTGGGAGCGGCAGGCTGCAACGGTTCGGCCGACCCGTGCGTCTGTCATGGTGTGAGGTCCGTGGGAGAGGTGGAGGGACGCGTGGAGGCTCAGCCGCTCGAGCAGCTGTTCCGCGAGCAGTTCGATCCGATGGTGCGACTGGCCACGTTGCTGACCGGTCACGTGCACGTCGCCGAGGAGCTCGTGATGGACGCGTTCGTCAAGGTCGCTCCTCGGCTCGGCGACGTCGAGGTGCCAGTCGCCTACCTCCGGACCGCGGTCGTGAACGCGACGCGATCACATCACCGTCGCCGTCGGACCCAGCGGATCCACGACGAGCGGACGATGCCGACCGAGCCCACCCACGACCCCGAGGTCGACGAGCTCTGGGGTCAGCTCGACGAGCTGCGACCCGACGAGCGGGCGTGCGTCGTCCTGCGGTTCTACGAAGACCTGACCGTGCCCCAGATCGCCGAGCAGCTCGACCTGCCCGCCGGCACGGTCAAGTCCCACCTGCACCGTTCGCTCCAGACCCTTCGGACCCGTCTCGACGAGGGAGGTCGACCGTGAACGACCCTGAACCCACCCGTGACACCGATGAACTGCGTGCGGCGATGCGACGCGCCGCGGCTGGCGTCGAGGTGCCCCCGACCCCCTCGATGCCGTCGCTACCGACTCGTCCATCGACCACTCGCCGGTTCGCCCCGCTGCTCGTCGCCGCCGCGGTCGTGCTGATCGCGGGGCTCGGCGCATGGGCGATCCTCGGCGACGACGGTTCGCGACGCGTCGAGTCGGGCCCCGCGCGACCTGACGACACCGATGGCCCGCACGTCACGATCGATCCGACCGTGCTCGAGCAGACCGGCGTCTGGCGACTGCCCGAGGGACTCGACGACGTCACCCTGGTCGCCGCGCAGTCGACCGGCTTCTCCACCGGCTTCGAGGGCAGCGCGCCCGGCCGCCTGGCCGTCGACGACCCCGACGACCCGCAGCGTTGGATGATGGTCCAGGCCTACAACGAGTTCGGTGTCGCACCGAGGGCGTCGCGGCCCTTCACCGTCTCCGACGAGGTCGAGGGCTTCACGGTCAGCTCCGGCATGGGCTCGATGATCTGGTTCCAGATCGAGCCGACGTCGGTCGACGCGGTGGTGAGCGGCACGGTGTCCGGCATCGACGAGCAACAGCTGACCGATGCTCTGACCGAGATCTTCGCCGCGCCGGGCAATTCGATGCCGGGCGAGGGGTTCGACTCCTCGATCGAGCAGCTCACCGAGCAGCTGGGCCTGACCGACAGCGAGATCTACGACTGGGACGGCGATGCGAACACCACACACGGCGGCGAAGGGAGCCGCCCGTCCATCGAGCTCACCCTCATGGACGATGCGAGTGTCCCGAACCCCGGCGACGGGCTGGGCGGACCCGAGGTGACCGTCTCGATCGCCGGCACCGACGGGGCGCCTACCTGGGCACAGATGCTGCGGTACGAGTTGATGGGCGACGCGAGCCTGGTCGCAGGCGCCGACGCAGGGCTCACCGACATCCCGACCTACTCCATGCACCGACGCCCCGACCTCGGCCCCCAGGTGATCGAGACGCGGGCCGCCCTCTCGGGAGTCCGGACCCCGCCGATCCTCACCGTGTTCACCGACGACGGCGTGATGCTGAGCGCGAACCTGGCGACCACCGCAACCACGATCGGTTCCGAAGGCCTGACCGAGGCCGAGCAGCTGCGCATCATCAACAGCCTCGTCGCGATGGACGAGCAGGCGTTCCTCGATCGTCTCGACGCGGACGGCATCGAGTTCATCAGAGCCGCCAACTCACCCGGCGGCTGAGTCCGGCCGCCGGTTCGGCCCGTGCCCACCGCTTCCCGCGGCACCGGTGGCAGACTCGACACGTGATCATCGGACAGGGCGCCTACCGGGGTGGCACTCGACTGCGCGACGACCCCGACGCGAGCGGCGACCAGGACTTCGCCGAGCTCGCCGAGGCCTGCGGCGCGGACACCGCATCGGGGTTCGTGTGGGTCGGCCTGCTGGATCCCACCCAGGAGGAGCTCGAGCGGGCGGCGACCGCGTTCGGCATCCACCCCCTCGCGCTCGAGGACGCCACGCTCACCCACGAGCGACCAAAGGTCGACGTCTTCGGCGACACGCTCACCGTCGTCATCCGTCCGGCCCGCTACGTCGACTCGACCGAGGTCGTCGAGATCGGACAGATCACGATGATGGCCTCGCCACGCCACATCGTCGTCGTACGCCACGGCGACGCGGTCACGCTCACCGACCTGCGTGCACGCATGGAGGCCGACCCGAAGTGGCTCGCCCAGGGGCCGGGTGCCGTCATGCACGCGATCGTCGACGAGGTCGTCGAGGCCTACTCCCCCGTGCTGCTGGGCATCGACAACGACATCTCCGAGGTCGAGGAGACGGTCTTCTCCGAGACACGCGACAGCCCGACCCAGCGCATCTACGACCTCAAGCGAGAGGTGCTCGAGCTGTTCAAGGCGGTCAACCCGCTCGTCGACGTGCTCACCAAGCTCTCGACGCTGCACCATCCGGTGCTCAACGACGAGCTGCACCGCTACTTCCGGGACACCCACGACGACCTGCACCGCGTCGTCGACCAGGTCACCGCCGATCGAGAACTGCTCAACGGCGCGCTCGAGGCGAACCTCACCCAGGTCTCGGTCCGCCAGAACGAGGACATGCGCAAGATCTCGGCCTGGGTCGCGATCGCCGCGGTGCCGACGCTGATCGCCGGCATCTACGGCATGAACTTCGAGGAGATGCCCGAGCTCAAGTCGAAGTACGGCTACTACATCGTGCTCACGGCGATCGCCTCGATCATGTTGTTCCTCTACCGCAACTTCAAGAAGTCCGGCTGGCTCTGACCACGTGCCGATCCCCGACGCCGTGTTGCGGCGGACCACGACGCTGCGAGCGAAGGTGCTGCACCCGCTGTCGCACCGCGCCGCGACGCTCGCCGTGCTCGGAGCGCGCCAGGTGCTGCGCTACGCCTACATCGGACCCGGCGACGGCGACCGTCTCGGGTTCGCCGAGTTCGGCGAGGCGTCGATGGTGCAGCAGCCGTACGCGCTGCTCATGGGCGAGCCGGCGATCGCCATCGGCACCGACACCCTCGTCTCTCCCGGGGCCACGCTCGCTGCGTCGCCCGAGTTCGACTGGACCCCGGCGGACGGCCCGATGATCCGCATCGGCTCCAGGGTCTGGGCGGCCCGTGGTCTGACGGTGATCGCCCACCGCTCGATCGAGATCGGCGACGACGTCTGGTTCGGCCCCGACGTCTACCTGACCGACGCGGGCCACGACTCGTCGAACCCCGACGTGCCGATCGGTGTCTCGATGGAGCCCGCCCGGCCCGTGCGCATCGGCAACCAGTCGTGGATCGGCACCGGTGTCGTCGTGCTGCCCGGCGTCACGATCGGTGAGCGAGTGGTCGTCGGCGCCAACTCGGTGGTCACCTCGGACCTGCCCGACCACTGCGTCGCCGTCGGCTCGCCGGCCAAGGTCATCCGCCAGCTCGACGCCGGCTGACCGTGGACCCGGTCCGCAGCGCGTATGGCGCCAAGGCCCAGGAGTACATCGAGCTGCTCGGCTCGACCGAGGCCGTGCACGCGGATGACCTCGAGCTGATCTCACGCCACCTCACCATCTCACCCGGGGTCGTGCTCGACGTCGGTTGCGGACCGGGTCACCTGACCGCACATCTCGCCTCGTGTGGCGTCGATGCGATCGGCATCGACCAGGTCCCGGAGTTCGTCGACCACGCCCGCCGTCACCACCCGACGGCGCGGTTCGAGCTGGCCACGATGGACCGGCTGCCGGTCCCCGACGGATCCGCCGCCGGCATCCTCGCCTGGTACTCGCTGATCCACGTGGCGCCGAATGAGCTTCCCGTCGTGCTCGTCGAGCTGCGCCGAACGCTCGCACCCGGCGGCACCCTGGTCGTCGGCTGCTTCGACGGTGACGTCGTCGAGGCCTTCGACCACAAGGTCACCACCGCGTACCGCTGGCCTGCGGATGAGATGGCCGAGCAGCTCCGGCGAGCGGGCTTCGAGGAGATCGAGCGGGACCAGCGCCCGGGCATCGACGAGGCCGGCCGCCGACCACACGCAGCGATCGTCGCGCTGGCTGTCTGACCCCTCGCCGGTCCAACCAAACTGTCACACCC
>JAFAFN010000464.1 GCA_023423475.1 Actinomycetes bacterium
TAGGCGTCTGAGTCGGTCGGGGGCTGAGGCGGTAGGCGGCTGAGTCGGTCGTGGGCTGAGTCGGTCGTGGGCTGGCTCGACCAGGACGTCAGGCTGCGCGGTCGGGGCTGACGAATCCGACCTGGACCAGGCGCCGTGCCTCGTCGAGCGGCACCGGGCGACCGAGGTGGTAGCCCTGTCCGAGGGTGCAGCCGATGGCGCGGAGCGCGTCGACCTGCGCCTCGGTCTCGACCCCTTCGGCGATGGCGACCAGGCCGAGTGCCTCGGTGATCTGCACGATCGCGCCGGCGAGCGACCACCCCTGGCCGTTCAGGTCCTCCTCGATGAAGGCGCCGTCGATCTTGAGCAGGTCCACGGGGAAGCGCTGCAGATAGGCCAGCGACGAGTAGCCCGTCCCGAAGTCGTCGACCGCCAGGCGCACACCCAGGCGGCTGAGGCGCTCCAGGCTGGCGGTCGCGGCGACGGGATCGGTCATCAGCGCACCCTCGGTGATCTCGAGGATGAGCCGTTCCGCGGGAAGGCCGCTGTGCTCGAGTGCTCCGGCCACGAGGTCCGGCAACGAGGCGTCGGCGAGCTGCCTCGGCGAGATGTTCACCGACACCGACGGGTGCTCTGCGCCGTCGGGCACGAGCTCCGACCACCCCACCGCGTCGACGCACGCCCGGGCCAGCACGTGCAGACCGATCTCGGAGATCAGCCCACCCTCCTCGGCGAAGGGGATGAACGCGAGCGGTCCGAGCAGTCCGCGCTCGGGATGGTTCCAGCGCAGCAGCGCCTCCATCGCGTGGATGCGACCCGAGTCGAGTGCGACCACCGGCTGGTAGTGGATCTCGAGCTCACCCCGATCCGCCGCGCCGGGCAGGTGGCTCTCGAGGTCGAGCCGTTCCATCGCGGCTCGGTGCATGTCGGGTGCGTACACCCGGTAGCAGCTCTTGCCCGCGGACTTCGCGGTGTACATCGCCAGGTCCGCGTTGCGGAGGATCTCGTCGACCGGTGTGCCGGCGTGCCCGTAGGCGATGCCGATGCTGGCACCCGCTGCAACGCGAGCGGATGCGACCTGGACCGGCCCCTTGAGCACGTCGAGGATGCGTTCGGCGACACCGATCGCGTCCTCGGGGTCGGCGAGCTCGTCGACGAGCACGGCGAACTCGTCGCCGCCGAGGCGGGCGGCGGTGTCCCCGGGACGGAGGCACGCGGTGATGCGCTCGCTGACCGACACGAGCAGAGAGTCACCCGAGGAGTGGCCGAGGCTGTCGTTGACCGTCTTGAAGTCGTCGAGGTCGATGAACAGCACGGCGAGGCTGCCGTCGGTGCGCGCGAGACGGCTGCCGGCGTGGGTCACGCGATCACGGAAGAGCGCCTGGTTCGCGAGTCCGGTGAGCGGATCGTGGAAGGCCTGGTGCTGGAGCTCGGCCTGGAGCCGTCGCTGGTCGGTGACGTCACGGAAGCACCACACTCGACCGACGACCTCGCCGTCGATGCGCTGCGGACGGGTGTCGCGTTCGAAGACACGTCCGTCGAGGAAGTCGAGCGTGTCCCGACTCGACGACTCGATGTTCACCCGGAGCTCGTCGAGCTTGAGCACGAACGCCGCAGGGTCGGCGAGCTGCGGCAGGACGATCTCGATCATCTGGTCGTCGTCGAGCGTGCCGCCGGGGGTCTCGGGGTTCGGCAGCCGCCACATCTCGAGGAAGCGACGGTTGCAGCTGACGAGCGAACCGTCGAGACCGACCACGAGGATGCCCTCGGCGGTCGCGTCCAACGTCGCGGCGAGCACCGAGTTGGCCTCACGCAGCTCCCGCTCCGAGCGCACGCGGTCCGACACGTCGTGCCCGGTCACCACGATGCCGTCGACGGTGGGGTCGTCGAGGAGGTCGGCGAAGGTCATCGCGAACGGGAGGATGCCGTCCGTGGCGATGAGTCCGAGGTCGATCGTGACGTGACCCTCGACGCGTGCGTCGGCGAGCGCGGCGGCCAGTCGATCTCGGTCCGCCGGGTCGACGAGGTCGGCGAGGGGTCGGCCCTCGATCCACCCCTGGTCGACGCCGAGCAGGCGGGTGAGCCCGCCGGAGGTCGCGGTGACGTGGCCGGTGCGGTCCAACGACAACGTGATCGTCAGCGCGTTCTGGGTCAGCGCCCGGAGCCGTTCGGTGCCCTGGGCGACCTCCCAACGGCGGCGTTCGGTCAGGTCACGCATGCACATCAGCACGCCGTCGTCGAGGCGTCGACCGATGACCTCGACGAGGCGCCACCCCTCGGCGCCGCGGATCCGCACCTCGATCGGGGTGCCGATCTCCTTGTGCAACATGCTGTTCAGCGACACCGCCGCGAGCGGCACGTCGTCGGGGTGCACGAAATCGAGGCCCGAGAAGCCGATCGCCTCGTCGACGGGGATGCCGAACAGGTCCGCTGCCGCCTGGTTGGCCCAGCGCATCCGCATGTCGTCGTCGACGACGAACACCGCGTCGGGCAGCAGCTCCGCGACGTCGTGGCGGTGCGGTAGGTCGAGTCCCATCACATGGGTGTATCGGCCGATCCGCCGCCGATCTGAGAATTCTTCGACCTCGGGCCGTCGGTCGCTCCACCGGCGAACGCCTGCGCCAGCCGCAGCCACTCGGCCGCTGGTCCGTCGGTCGCGACGAGCCCGGTGTCGTCGGGATGTCGGCGCTGGGTCACGACCAGGCAGAAGTCCTCGAGACCGCCGGTGACAGCGTGCTCGGCACCGTCCGGACCCCAGCGATGCACGGTGCCGTCGGGTCCCTGCAGCTCGACCGCGATGTCGACCTCTGGTGCCGACAGGCCGCGGTTGCGATAGCTCCAGGCGCGCGTGATGACACCGAGCTGGGCGACGTGGACCAGTCGGCGACTCGCAGGGCGTTCGGCGCCGACGGCGTCGACGACGTCCTGACCGTGCGCCCAGGTCTCCATCAGGCGGGCCGTCAGGAACGACCGTGCTCCCATCGACGGCCCGTACCACGGCACACGGTCACCGTCGCCCAGCGTCCCCGCAGCGGCGAGCAGTCCCGACCGGCCGTCTCGCCAGGCGGTGAGGAGCTCGACGGGTGTCAGGTCCCGGTAGCGGTCCAGGGTGACCGCATCGAGGGAGCCACCCGGGGCGAAGGCTCGTTCCATGAGCTCGGCGGTCTCGGCCGCGAACCGGTCCGGGTCCTCGATCGCGGTGACCGCGGTCGCATCGAAGAACGCCAGGTGCGAGATCTGGTCCGCCACGCTCCACCCGGGACTCGGGGTCGGGGTCGCCCAGCCCGAGTCGTCGAGCACCGACACGACCGCGTCGAGCGCATCGTGCTCCCCCGCCAGATCCTCGATCAACCCTCTCACCTCGATCGACGCTGACACCCCGCTCGACGCTGGCACCTCGGTCATCGCCGGCACTCCTCCATTGCTCGAGTGGGGCTCGCCCTCCACGACGCCACGGTAGCCACCGACCGTCCTAGGGTGACCGGCCATGGGGGTGCTGCGGTCGCGACTCGACACCGGATCCGAGGCGTACGCGTCCAACCTCGCCCAGATGGAGGCGCTGTGGGCAACCGTCGCCGAGCAGCTGGCGACCGTGCCCACCGTGGGCGGACAGCGCTACGTCGACCGGCACCGCACCCGCGGCAAGCTGCTGGTCCGAGAACGGATCGACGCGCTCGTCGATCCGTCCACTCCGTTCCTCGAGCTGAGCCCGCTCGCCGCCTGGGGGACCGACGACCCCGTCGGCGCCGGCGTGGTCACGGGCATCGGGATCGTCGAGGGCACCGAGGTCGCGATCACCGGGTCCGACATCACCTACCGCGGTGGATCGGTGAACCCCGCCACGCTCACCAAGACGGCGCGCTTCTACGAGATCGCCCGCCGGAACCGGCTCCCGGTGATCGTCCTGAACGAGTCCGCCGGTGCTGACCTCCCCCGGCAGGCCGACATCTTCGTGCCGGGTGGTGCGCAGTTCAAGAACCTCACGCAGCTGTCGCGCGCCGGCATCCCCACGATCACCATCGGCTTCGGGCCCGCCACCGCGGGCGGCGCGTACGTCCCCGGCATGAGCGACTACGTCGTCATGGTGAAGGAACGGGCGACGGCCTACCTGGGCGGACCACCGCTGGTGAAGATGGCGATCGACGAGATCGTCGACGAGGAGTCCCTCGGCGGTGCCGAGATGCACTCGCGCACCAGCGGGTTGTCGGACTACCTCGCCGTCGACGAGCTCGACGCGCTGCGCATCGGCCGTGACATCGTCGGCCACCTCCGCTGGTCCAAGGGCGGCCCCGGCGCCACCGAACCCGACGACGCGCCGGTGCACG
>JAFAFN010000098.1 GCA_023423475.1 Actinomycetes bacterium
GATCGAAGAGGCGACCTCGGTCGACGACGCGGAGCACGACCGGCTCATGGCGCTCGCCGAGTCCGAGGGCATCCAGCCGACCTTCGCGGAGTCATGATCGACTCCCTCGGCATGTTCGAGGCGACCCTCGAGCTGCCCGAGCAGTTCGAGGGGGCGGTCGCCTCGGCGAACGCAGCCGATGGTCTGCCACCCGGCGAGGGCATCTCGTCGGTCGTCGTGCTCGGCATGGGTGGCAGCGGCATCTCGGGCGACGTGCTCGCCGCGATCGCCGGCCCGTCCAGCCCGGTGCCGGTCGTGGTGTCGAAGCAGTACGAGTGCCCGAGCTTCGTCGGTCCGGACACGCTGGTGTTCGCGGTGTCGTTCTCGGGCAACACCGAGGAGACGATCGCCGCGACCCACGAGGCCGTCGGCGCCGGAGCGCGACTCGTCGTGGTGTCCGCGGGAGGACATCTCGCACGCATCGCGGACGAGTGGGGCGCGCCGGTCATCGCGGTCGATCCCACCATCCCGATGCCGCGTGCCGGCATCGGCGCGGTGTCGGTCCCGCTCTTGCTCACGATGGAGCGCCTCGGCCTGCTCGATGGCGCTGGCGCCCAGGTGCAGGCGACGATCGACCAGCTCCGCACCCGACGTGACGAGCTCGCCACCCCCGACAGCGCCGCAGCTCGGCTCGCCAGGGAGATCGGGCGGACGATGCCGATCATCTACGGCGGCGGCGCACTGGGCGAGACCGCAGCGTGGCGTTGGAAGGGCCAGGTCAACGAGAACCCCAAGGTCGCCGCGTTCGCGAACAGGATCCCCGAGCTGACCCACAACGAGGTCTGCGGCTGGGGCCAGCACGGCGACGTGACACGTCAGGTCTTCTCGCTGCTGCTGCTGCGCCACGACTTCGAGCACCGCCAGGTGCAGCGTCGCTTCGACCTGGTGGCCGAGGCCTGCGACGAGGTCGTCGCTGCGATCCACTCGGTCCAGGCCCAGGGCGACGGCCCACTGGCCCAGCTCTTCGACCTGATCTTCTTCGGCGACATGGTCACACTGCACATGGCTCAGGACGAGGGGCTCGACCCCGGTCCCGTCCCGATCCTCGACGACTTCAAGGCCAGGCTCCGCCAGAGCTGAGCCTCCTACGGGTGCATCCGGCGGTGTCCGTCGGTGCCCCGACATGTGCCCGGACGCGACAGCGGCGCCGCCCCCAGCCGGAGCTGGGTGCGACGCCGCCGTGGATCGTCCCGATCAGGCCGGGCAGCCGTCCTCGAGGATGACCGGGGGAAGACCGGCGCTCGCCGACCCACATGGGTCCTGCGACGGGGCGTACCACTTGCCGCCCTCGGACTGGAGCAGGAACTTGGTGGTGCCGTCGCTCAGCGTGCCGGCGGCCCAACCCTCGGAGCAGACGTAGCTCCCGATCGACTCGCCCTCGGCGGGCAGGCCCTCGAGCAGCGCCGTGGCGGTGCAGGGAGCGCTGCCGCCCGACGGCGTCGTCGTCGTGGTGTCCTTCGACGTGGTGGTCGTGGTGTTCTCACCGCAGACCTTGCGGCCCTCCTCGACGGCCTTCTTCAGCGCCGCTTCGGTCTCCGGGCCGAGCTCGCCGTCGGCCTCGATGCCGTCGGCCTTCTGGAACTCGAGGATCGCCGCGTCGGTCTTCGGGCCGATCACGCCGTCGACGGCACCGGGGTGGCAACCGACGTCCGCGAGCTCCTGCTGGATGGTCTTGTCGAAGCGGATCGTCTCGGCGGACTCCTTCGGGGTGGTGTCGTCCGACGCCGCCTCGGTGGTCGTCGTGGTGTCGTCGCTCTTGTCGTCGCTCGAGCAAGCGGCGGCGGTGCCGACCAGTGCGAGCAGCCCGATGATCGCGAGCAGCTGTCGTGTACGTGACATGTGAGATCCCTCTCGATTGGATGGAGGTTCAGTCTGTCGGGTCATCCCTCCGGAGTGGTGCACCTCACCGACGTTCTTTCGGAACGGTGCCGGTGAGGGTGTGGGCACCCCGCACGCGGTAGCCTTCCCGTGCTGCAAGGGCTGCTCGAACCGGCGTCAGACGACCCCAGCCCGATGCACCGACTGAAAACCCTTGCACGTCACGCGCGCGCCGAGAGCTCCCTCCGGGACCGGCGCGCAGGAGGAACTAGAGATGGACTTCACCGATTACAAGGTCGCCGACCTGTCGCTCGCGCCGCTCGGCCGCAAGCAGATCCAGCTGGCCGAACACGAGATGCCCGGCCTGATGGCGATCCGCGCCGAGTACGCGGATGCCCAGCCGCTCGCCGGCGCACGCATCACCGGCTCGCTCCACATGACCGTGCAGACCGCGGTCCTGATCGAGACGCTCACCGCCCTCGGCGCGGACGTCCGCTGGTGCAGCTGCAACATCTTCTCGACCCAGGACGAGGCCGCCGCGGCCATCGTCGTCGGCCCCGAGGGCACCGTCGAGAACCCAAAGGGCGTCCCGGTCTTCGCATGGAAGGGCGAGACCCTCGAGGAGTACTGGTGGTGCACGGAGCAGGCCCTGGCATGGTCCGAGGACCGCTCGACCGGCCCGAACATGATCCTGGACGACGGTGGCGACGCCACGATGCTGGTGCACAAGGGCACCGAGTACGAGGCACTCGGTGCCGTGCCGGCGGACGCCGATGGCGACTCCGAGGAGTGGGGCGTCGTGCTCGCCACCCTGCGCCGCACCCTCACCGAGGATCCCCAGCGCTGGACGAACGTCGGCAAGGGCATCATGGGCGTCACCGAGGAGACGACCACGGGTGTGCACCGGCTCCAGCAGATGCTCGAGGCCGGTGAGCTGCTCTTCCCCGCGATCAACGTGAACGACTCCACGACGAAGTCGAAGTTCGACAACCTCTACGGCTGTCGTCACTCGCTCGTCGACGGCATCAACCGCGCCACCGACGTCATGATCGGCGGCAAGACCGCGGTCGTGTGCGGCTTCGGTGACGTCGGCAAGGGCAGCGCCCAGTCGCTGCGTGGTCAGGGTGCACGGGTCGTCGTGACCGAGATCGACCCGATCTGCGCGCTGCAGGCGGCGATGGAGGGCTACCAGGTCGTCCGTCTCGAGGACGTCGTCGAGACCGCCGACATCTTCATCACGACCACCGGCAACAAGGACATCATCACCGCCGAGCACATGTCGCGCATGAAGCACAACGCGATCGTCGGCAACATCGGGCACTTCGACAACGAGATCGACATGGCGGGCCTGTTCCGCCAGAGCGACATCCAGCGGGTCAACATCAAGCCGCAGGTCGACGAGTTCGTCTTCCCCGACGGCCACTCGATCATCGTGCTGGCCGAGGGTCGCCTCCTGAACCTGGGCTGCGCCACCGGCCACCCCAGCTTCGTGATGAGCTGCTCGTTCGCCAACCAGGTGCTCGCCCAGATCGAGCTCTTCACGAAGCTCGACAACTACGCCCTCGGCGTGTGGGTCCTGCCGAAGCAGCTCGACGAGATGGTCGCCCGCTTCCACCTCGAGGCGCTCGGCGTGCGCCTCACCACCCTCACCCAGGAGCAGTCCGACTACCTCGGCATCCCGGTCGAGGGCCCGTACAAGGCGGCGCACTACCGGTACTGATCAGTGGTGCACATCACATCCGAGTGACGGAGCCCGGGCGGCGATCAGCGAGCAGCTGTCGCCGCCCGGATCTGTTCTGCGAGCCATCCGGCCTGGGCGTCGAGCGCGGTGCCCGACAGGTGCAGGCCGTCGGGGCGGTCCGCTTCGGTGTCGCCACGCAGGTCGATCCATGCGGCGGTGTCGACGAGCGTCGTCGACATGCCCGTCGCCGCGGCCCTCAGGTCCTCGTTCCAGCGTTCGACCCAATCGGGGTCGCAGGGCGACGCGGTGTCGACCCCGTCGCAGTAGAACGAGCTGAGCGGCACCGGCGGCAGGTTCCACAGCACGGTCCGGTCCCCGGCACCGAGGCGCTGCATCATCGTCGTGAACGCCTCCTGGCGGGCGGCGGAGCCCTCGGGGGAGAGGAACTCGGGTTCCTCCCCGGCGGACACGTCGTCCCACACGCGGGCGATGACCAACACCACGTCGGGTTGGATCGCCCCGACGGCCTCGATCCACGCCGTGCGCCAGTCGGGGCACTCGGGCTTGTCGCTGACGATGCCGCAGCCGAGCTCGGAGCGGTCCCAGACCTCGAAGCCAGGGATCGCCGCGCGGATCAGGCCGTTGGCTGCGCCGCGTGCGGTGCTGTCCCCGAGCACGAGGACCCTCGTGGTGCCCTCGCACTGCTCGGTGAGCGTCGGGTCGACGACGTCGCTCACGGTCGATTCGTCGAACGCCCCGGTGTCGCCGCCGAACTGGGGCACGGTCGACGGAGGCGGCGCGGGGACACAGGTCGTCGTCGTGACCTCGGCGACGGTCGGGTCGGGCATCCGTTCGAACTCCGACGCGAGCTCCTCGTCCGCGCTGGGGGTGGCCGACACCGCCGCGACAGCGATCAGCGCGACCAGGGTGATCCCTCCGAGGCCCCACGCTGCCCGGCGCGGGCGCAGCGCGGTCGCCCAGCCGGACCCGAAGCGCAGCGGCTGTTCGACGAGTCGCATCGACAGCTCGGACAACGGCAGCGTCACGGCCAGGGTGATCGCTGCGACGACCAGCTGTGGGAGCTCCTCCCAGTTGGACTGGAGGAAGATCTGGATCGGCCACGACCACAGGTAGATCGCGTACGAGCGGGTCCCGAGCCACTGCAGCGGCGCCGGGGACATCGCGGTCGCGAGTCGACCCGGTCGTGTCGCCGCCATGACGAGTGCGAGTGCGCTGGCCGCGGCGAGGGCGAGCCCGCCGGTGTAGGTCCAGCGTTCGCTCGGTTCCATCGTGAACGCCAGTACGACGAGTGTCGCCGTGGCGGGGATCGTGCACGCCGACCAGATCGGGGGTGCGGCACGGAACGCCACCCCGTTGCGTCGGCGCCGGTACATCACTGCCGCAGCGGCCGCGCCTGCGAGCAGCGCGCCGGCACGGGTGTCGGTCCCGTAGTAGATGCGGGACAGGTCGACCACCGGCCGGGTCGCGAGCCACGCCGCCCAGCCGAACGATGCGACCCCGAGGACGGCCGCGGTGGTCGCGACCGCGACCCGGGCGCGCCCGATCGGCCTCGCGAGCGCGCTCACCCCGATCACGACGAGGGGCCAGACGAGGTAGTACTGCTCCTCGATCGACAGCGACCACGCGTGGCGCAGCGGCGACGGCGAGATGTCCCAGTAGGGGGCGCCCTCGGCGACGAGGTGCCAGTTCTGCCACCACGTGAGCGTGGCGAACCCGTCGAGGGCGATGCCGCTGGTGGTGAGGAAGGCGACCAGCACGACGCCGACGACGGCGGCGACCGCGGGGGTGAGCCGCCGGACGCGTCGTCCCCACCACTGGAGCATCTCGGCGCTGGTGCCCGGTGTTCGCACCAGCAGCAACGTGGTGATGAGGTAGCCGGAGAGGACGAAGAAGAGGTCGACACCGACGAAGCCGCCGCGCAGGTAGCCCAGGTGGTAGGCCACGACGGCGAGCACGGCGATGCCCCTCAGGCCGGTGAGCCCCGGCAGCTGCTCGTGTCCGCGCGGTGACGGCTCCGGCGCCGCCGACGCACGGCGGGGCGGTGTGAGGGACTCGTTCGTCATTCGGGGTCGTCGGTGGTGTGGCAGGAGGTCGTGCGCGCTCGGGTGGCCATGAGGATCGAGCAGACCGTACCCATCGCGGCCGCCCGACCGACACCGCAGCGGGGCCCGACACGGAGTAGACCAACGGAGGGACATCGATCAGGGGGTTCGTCGTGGAGGAGTTCGAGGGCAAGGTCGCGGTGGTCACCGGCGCGGCGAGCGGCATCGGCCGGGCGATGGCGGACGCCTTCGTCGCCGAGGGCATGAAGGTCGTGCTCGCCGATGTCGAGACCGGTCCGCTCGAGGTCGCGGCAACCGAGCTGCGCGAACGCGGCGGTGACGTGTTCGCGGTGGTCGCGGACGTCCGCGAACCGGTCGAGGTCGACCGCATCGGGACCGCGGCCATGGACGTCTTCGGCGGCCTGCATGTCGCGTGCAACAACGCCGGGGTGTCCGGCGGGGGTCTGTCGTGGGAGATCGACCTCGAGACCTGGAAGTGGATCCTCGACGTCGACCTGTGGGGTGTGATCCACGGGGTGCGGACCTTCACGCCGCTGATCATCGCGAGCGGCGGCGGCCACATCGTCAACACCGCGTCGATGGCGGGGCTCAGCTCGAATCCGGGCATGGGGCCGTACAACGTGGCGAAGCACGGCGTCGTGACGCTGTCCGAGACGATGTACGTCGAGCTCGAGATGGCCCACCCGGAGGTCGGCATCAGCGTGCTGTGCCCCGGCTGGGTCCGCACGAAGATCAACGAGTCGGAGCGCAACCGTCCCGACGTCGTCGAGGTGGCGACGGACCCCGACGAGAACCTGCTCGCCATCAAGGAGATGGTCGGCAACTGGATCGCCGAGGGACTCCAGCCGGCGTACGTCGCGTCGCTGGTGGTCGAGGCGATCCGCGAGCGCCGCTTCTACGTGCTGACGCATCCGGAGTGGCAGGGGATGGTGCGCGACCGCGTGGACCGGATGCTCTCGGGCGAGAACCCCGCAGCTCGCCTCCCCGGCAACTGACTCGGGTCTCAGCGCACCGAGGCCAGCGTGAGGCCCGTCACCTCGGTGGCGCCGCCGAGGCGCAGCGCCGTCGCGCCGGCCGACAGCGTCGATCCGGTGGTGATCACGTCGTCGACCAACAGGATCCGTGCCGCTCGGACACGGCGCGGGGTGAACCTGGGCCCGGTGAGCCGAGTGGCACGGTCGCTGCCCGTCTGGTGGTGACCCTCCGGACGCACGAGCAGTCCGCGCAACGGGATGCCGAGCGCTCGTGCCACGTGTGCTGCGAGCAGCCTCGCCTGATCGAAGCCGCGGTCCAGGCGCCGCGACGGTGACGTCGGTGCCCACGTGACGACGTCGGCGCGGCGGTCGGGCAGGCGGGCCATCGCCGTGCCGAGCACGCGGATCGCGTCACGGCGGCCGTCGTACTTCAGCGAACCGACCAGCTGGCGGCCGCCGCCGTCGTAGTCGACCAGGGACCAGACCGCGTCGAGTGACGCAGGTGGATCACGCGGCGCCGCCGGCTCGAGGGCCTCGGCGCAGCCGCGGCACAGCGGCACGCCGCGTGCGTCGCAGCACACGCACCGGGGCGGGAACACCATGTCGAGCACCACGGGAAGGTACCCAGGCGCCGCCGCCGGCACCCCGGGGATCGCGCACCGGGCTGCACCGGTGCCACCGGTACACTCTCCGACGTGGGTTTTCTCGACAAAGTTCTACGTACCGGTGAAGGCAAGAAGGTCAAGGCGTTGGCCGGCCTGGTGCCCGAGATCGGCGCGCTCGAGCCCGAGCTCGAAGCGCTCTCCGACGAGCAGCTGGCCGCCAAGACGGTGGAGTTCCGCCAGCGCCTCGACAACGGCCAGGACGTCGACGACCTCCTGATCGAGGCGTTCGCGGTCACCCGCGAGGCCGCTCGACGCGTGATCGGCCAGCGTCACTACGACGTGCAGCTCATGGGCGGCGCGGCGCTGCACTTCGGCTGGGTCGCCGAGATGAAGACCGGTGAGGGCAAGACCCTGGTGTCCACCCTGCCGGTGTACCTCAACGGGCTGACCGGCAAGGGCGTGCACGTCATCACCGTGAACGACTACCTGGCCCGACGCGACGGCGAGTGGA
>JAFAFN010000111.1 GCA_023423475.1 Actinomycetes bacterium
TCTTCACCGTGATCGGGTGGTACGTGCCGCCCTTGACCGTCGCGTCGTTGGCGACGATGACGCAGGTGCGTCCGCTCACCCGACCGACGCCGGTGATGATGCCGGCGCCGGGGACCTCGCCGCCGTACATGTCGTGCGCGGCGAGCGGCGACAGCTCGAGGAACGGCGTGCCGGGGTCGACCAGGGTGTCGACCCGTTCCCTCGGCAGCAGCTTGCCGCGGGCCGTGTGACGCTCCCGCGACGCCGTCGGCCCGCCGAGCGCAGCGCTCGCGAGCTCGGTGCGCAGATCGGCCACCAGCTCGTCGAGCGCGGCCCGGTTCGTGGCGAAGGCGCCCGAGCTCGGGTCGGCGGAGGTCCTCAGTACCGGTGCGGTCACGGGCAGCACCCTAGCCAGCGCCGGACCGAGCGCCACCCGACTCGTCGCTCCATGGAGGGGCGTACCATCGCCCCCGATGTGCGGACTGCGGAGCAGGGGTGACGATGATCGGTGACGTGCTGTGGCAGCCGGGGCCGGATGCCCGGGCGACGACCGGCATCGGCGCCTTCATGGACCACGTCGAGTCGACGAGGGGGTTGCGCTTCGACGAGTACGACTCGCTGCGCCGTTGGTCGGTGAGCGACGTCGAGGGCTTCTGGGCCGCAGCATGGGAGTTCCTCGGCGTCCGTTCGCTGCGCCCGTCGGACGAGCCGGCGTACTCCGCGGTGCTGTCCTCCCACGAGATGCCCGGCGCCCGATGGTTCGACGGATCGCTGCTCAACTACGCGGACCATGCGCTGCGATGGACCGGTGGCGCCGAGGCGGTCGTCGCGTGGTCCCAGACACGCGACGTGGTGCGCCTCGACCGCGACGAGCTGCGCGACGCCGTGGCCCGGGCCCGAGCCGGTCTGATCCGACTCGGGGTCGGTCGCGGCGACCGGGTCGTCGCGTACTCGCCGAACATCCCCGAGACGCTGATCGCGTTCCTGGCCGCGGCGAGCATCGGTGCGATCTGGTCGTCGTGCGCACCCGAGTTCGGTCCCGCCGCGGTCATCGACCGGTTCTCGCAGATCGAACCCACGGTGCTCGTGGGCATCGACGGGTACCGCCACGGCGCCAAGCCCATCGATCGCCGCGACGAGCTCGCCGCGATCGCCGCGGCACTGCCGAGCCTGAGAGCCACGGTGCTCGTGCCCTACCTCGATCCCTCTGCGGACCGGATCCCCGGCACCGACCACGTGCTGACCTGGGACGCCCTGCTCCGCGGCGACGAGTCGGCCGGTACCTCCGACGCGGTCGCAGGACTCGAGCTCGAGTTCGAGCCCGTGCCGTTCGACCACCCGCTCTACGTCCTCTACTCGTCGGGCACGACCGGGCTACCCAAGCCGATCGTGCACGGCCACGGCGGCATGACCCTCGAGCACCTCAAGACGCTGTCGCTGCACGCGGACATGGGCGAGGGCGACCGGTTCTCGTGGTTCACCACCACCGGCTGGATGATGTGGAACTACCTCGTCTCGGGCCTGCTGGTCGGCGCGACGGTGGTCATGTTCGACGGAGATCCAGGCTTCCCGGACCTCTCGGCCCTGTGGCGGTTCGCCGAGCAGGCCGAGCTGACCTGGTTCGGCGTCGGTGCGCCGTTCCTGCACAGCTGCCTGCACGCCGGGCTCCGGCCGGGCGAGGAGTTCGACCTGACCGGCCTGCGTGCGATGGGTTCGACCGGCGCGCCGCTCAGCCCCGAGGGCTTCCGTTGGGTCAGCGACGCCGTGGGGGACCACGTGATGCTGTCGTCGATCAGCGGTGGAACCGACATCTGCTCGGCGTTCGTCGGTGCGACGCCGATCGTGCCGGTCTACGAGGGCGAGATCCCGACCCGCTACCTGGGTGCCGCGGTCGAGTGCTTCGACGCCGAGGGCCGATCCGTCATCGGCGAGCGCGGCGAGCTCGTCGTGACCGAACCGATGCCCTGCATGCCGGTGGGGTTCTGGGGCGACGACGACGGTTCCCGCTACCGGGCCGCCTACTTCGAGGATCGACCGGGCATCTGGAGCCACGGTGACTGGATCGAGCTGACCGAGCGCGGCACCTGCATCATCACCGGTCGCTCCGACGCCACACTGAACCGCGGCGGTGTGCGCATCGGCACCGCCGAGATCTACCGCGTCGTCGAGGCGATCGACTGGATCGCCGACAGCCTGATCGTGCACCTCGAGGACTCGGGTGAGGCCTCGACGGGCGCGGGTGGCGGGGCCGGCACGCTCGTGCTCTTCCTCGTCGCGGACGGCGCGCTCGACGACGAGCGGATCGCGGCGCTGCGATCAGCGATCCGCTCGCAGCTCTCACCCCGGCACGTGCCCGACCGCGTGGTCGCGGTCGATGCGGTGCCGACCACGTTGTCGGGCAAGAAGCTCGAGGTGCCCGTCAAGCGGGTGCTGACGGGCGCGCCGATCGAGTCGATCAACGCGAGCGTCCTGAAGGACCCCGCCGCGCTGCCCGCCCTGATCGCCGCGGCTCGGGCCGCCGGCCTGGAGTGACCACCACCCAACTCCTCGTCATCGTCGCGGCCAGCTTCGCCGGCGCGCTCGTCAAGGGCGTCACGGGGCTGGGCTATCCGGTGATCGCGGTGCCGCTGATCGCATTGGTCACCGGCATCGAGGACGCGGTGGTCGTCGTCGCGATCCCGAACCTGGTCGCCAACATCGTGTTGTGCTGGGAGGCCCGCGACGCCAGGGGCGAGGCGAGGGACCTCGGCCGGCTCGTCGGATTCGGGGTGGTCGGTGCCGTGATCGGCACGGTCGCGCTCGTGCGCCTGCCGGAGCAGCCCTTGTTGCTGGCGCTCGCGGTGACCGTGGGCGTGTTCGTCGTGCAGATGATCCGCAGGCCCGACATCGCCCTGGCGCCCGCGGTCGCGACCCGTTGGTCGCCGGTCGCCGGGTTCTTCATCGGGATCATGCAGGGCGCCGTGGGGGTGTCCGGCCCCGTCGTCGCGACGTGGCTGCACGGCTATCGGCTCGCGGTGCAGACCTACGTGTACTCGGTGACGGTGATCTTCGGCGTCACCGGTGCGGTGCAGCTGGTCATGCTGACCGGCCAGGGTCAGATCGACGCGGACCGCCTGTTCGGCGCGGCGCTGGCGGGTGTCGGCGTGGCCGTCGCGCTGCCGCTGGGCCTGAAGCTGCGGCGCCGACTCGAGGGACCGACCTTCGAGAAGGTCGTGCTCGCGGTGCTGCTCGTCTCGGCGGTCTCGCTCGTGTTCGAGGCGCTCGCCTGAGCCTGAGTGGTCGTCCGGGCGGCCGGACTCCCGGTCGACGCCCTAGCGTCGTGGCCATGACCGCCTTGGGAACCGTCGCCGCGTGTTGGCGCTATCCGGTGAAGTCGATGCAGGGCCTGTCGGTCGACCGACTGCAGCTCTTCGAACGGGGTGTCGGCGGCGACAGGGCCAGAGCGCTGATCGAGACCGCGGGTGGCCATCTCATGTCGGCCAAGCGCACCTCGGCACTGCTCGACGCCTCGGCGGACGACGACGGCATCACCCTGCCCGATGGCACGGTCCTCGCCTGGGACGACGAGGGGATCGACGCCGCGCTCTCGGAGTGGCTCGGCAAGGACGTGCGACTGTCCGAACCGCTGCCCGGCCA
>JAFAFN010000137.1 GCA_023423475.1 Actinomycetes bacterium
TCCGGGTGATCCGTCGGCCCGTCGGACCGCGGAGGTACCGACGGGCTCATGTCGCACCTGCAGCGGCAACCGGTGCAGCCGGCGAGGGAGACCACTCGCAGCCGAAGAGGTGCTTCGCCATGCCCGACATCAGCGCTGCGGCGTGGGACACCGCCCGATCCGCGACCGGACCGGTCCACCCCTGACGGACGACCTCGCTCCACAACACGAACCAACGGTCGCACAGCTCGGTGGTGATCGGCACCAGGGAGTGCAGGTGACGGTGCGCCTGCATCACCGGACCGGTGCCCCCGGCGACGCCGAGCAGGATGTGGGACCAGTAGTCGATGAGCTTCGGGATGTGCTCGGCCCAGTCCACCTCGGCCACCTCGCCGAAGACGGGCTCGAGCAGCTCGTCGAAGACGACCTCGCGGTAGAACTCGACCACCAGGTCGTGCACGTCGGACACCGTCGTGATGTCACCGGTCGGCGCCGGCAGCGCTCGATCACGCACGGTCGTCGTCCCGGACCAGTTGGCCGGCGTGCACCTCGGCGACGCGGTGCACCAGGTCGAGCGCCCGATCCACGTTCGGCCCCGCCCAGCGCCCGTCCAGGTTGGCCCGGAACAGCTCGAGCCACCGGTCGAAGTGCTCCTGGCGGAACGGCTCGCGGTCGTTGACCTCGGAGTGCTGGCGGAACGGGTTGCCCTGGTAGCCCTCGATGCCCAGCAGGGCGCGGTTCCAGAAGGCCGTCAGCTTCGGCAGGTGTGTGTCCCAGTCGACCTCGGCGACGTCGACGAACACGTGGCCGAGCAGTTCGTCCCGCTCGACGGTGGCGTAGAACGAGCGGACCATCTCGGCGATCTGCTCAGGGCTGTCCAGATCAATGCTGGCGGGATCCGTGCCGTCCAGATCGGTGCTGGCGGGACCGGTGGTGGCAGGCTCGGTGCTGGCGCTCGGCGCGGGCTTGCGGGTCGGGAGCGAGTTGAGCCTGATCTCGATGGCCATGGGCCGTCCCTTCCTTCCGCAGCTCCCACCGAGGCGACTCCAGTGGTTTTCCACACTGAATGGTAGAAGTATCACGCCGACCCGGGCCACGGGTCGTCCTGTGAACCACGACACCAGCGGCCCGACCGCGACGAGGATCGAAAGCCGAACATTGTCCCCCTCACGGAACCACCACGGAACGCCCCCACCGAACCGGTCGCGACGCCGTGAGCTCGGAGAGTGGATCGGCTTCGAGGTCGACGTGGTCAGCCCGACCGAGAAGCTCATCGGTGCCGTCGGCGGAGCCGTCTCGATCGTGCTCGTCATCCTCATCAGCCGCGACGCCCTCGGCCTGGACGGCTCGGGTGCGCTGATCGCCTCGATGGGCGCCAGCGCGGTGCTGCTGTTCGCTGTCCCGCACGGACAGCTCTCGCAGCCGTGGCCCGTCATCGCCGGGCACGTCGGTGGTGCGTGCATCGGCGTGGCCTGTGCGCAGCTGATCCCATCGACCACGCTCGCCGCGGGGGCCGCCGTCGGACTCACGATCGCAGCGATGCACCAGTTGAAGGCCATCCACCCTCCCGGGGGCGCCACCGCGCTCTCCGCGGTGGTCGGCGGCGAAGCGGTCCGCGACATGGGGTTCGGCTTCGTCTGGCACCCGGTGCTCGCCAACGCGCTGGTGATCGTCGCCGTCGCGGTGCTCTTCAACGCGGCGTTCCCGTGGCGGCGCTACCCGGCACGGCTGGGACGGCCCCGCGCTGCCCAGCTCAGCGGCGAGCAGGAGCTCTCACACGACGAGATCCTCGACGCGTTGCGCAGCCTCGACTCCTTCGTGGACGTCACCGAGGACGACCTGCGACGGCTGCACCACCTGTTCACCCACCGGGAGGGCGACTGAGCTCGTCGGAGCGGGCGAAGCGCACCACCACCGACTTCGACGTCGGCGTCCGGCTGTCCTCGGCGTAGGAGTCGAGCGGCACCAGCACGTTCGCCTCGGGGAAGTACGCGGCGCAGCAACCCCGGGCCGTCGGATAGTCGACCACCCGGAAGCCCCTGGCGACACGCTCGACCCCGTGGTGCACCGACGTGATGTCGACCAGGTCGCCGTCACGAAGGCCGCGCTCGGCGAGGTCGTCCGGATGCACGAACACGACGTCGCGGGTGCCGTGTACGCCGCGGTAGCGATCGTCCATGCCGTAGATCGTCGTGTTGTACTGGTCGTGGCTGCGCAGCGTCTGCAACAGCAGGTGGCCGTCGGGCACCTCGATGCGCTCCACCTCGTTGACGGTGAAGCGTGCGGTGCCCGTCGGGGTGTCGAAGCGTCGCTCGTCCCGGGGACCGTGGGGCAGCTGGAACCCACCGGGCGCTCTGACCCGTTCGTTGAAGTCGTCGAAGCCCGGCACGACGGCCTCGATGAGGTCACGCACCGCGTCGTGGTCCCGCCCGAGTCGTTCCCAGTCGGTGGGGTCGTCGGGGAACAGCCGTCGGGCGAGACCGGTCACGATCTCGACCTCGGACCGGACCGTCGGCGCGGGCGGGGTCAGCTGGCCCCGACTCAGGTGCACCATGCCCATCGAGTCCTCGACCGTGACGGGTTCGCCCTGGTCGGTCCGTCCCTTCGCCGGCAGGATCAACGCGGAGCGGCCACCCTCGAGATGCGAGCGGTTGAGCTTGGTCGAGACCTGCACGGTGAGCGAGCACGACCGCAGGGCCGCGGCCGTCGCATCGGTGTCGGGGGCCGCAGCGACGAAGTTGCCGCCCATGCCGACGAACACGTCGGCACGACCCGCCGCCATCGCCTCGATCGACGCGACCGTGTCGAAGCCGACCTCGGTCGGCGGCTCGAACCCGAGCACCTCACCGAGGCGCGGCGTCCACGCGGGCGGGTGCTCGAACACGCCCATCGTCCGGTCGCCCTGGACGTTGCTGTGTCCCCGCACGGGGCAGACCCCGGCACCGGGCTTGCCGATGTTGCCGCGTGCGAGCAGGTAGTTGACGACCTCGCGGATGGTCGCGACCGAGTTGCGGTGCTGCGTGAGACCCATCGCCCAGCAGACGATCACCGAGCTCGATGCGAGCACGGCGCGGTGCACCGCCTCGACCTCGCCGGCGCCCAGCCCGCTGTCCGCGAGCAGCTCGGCGGGGTCGAGCGAGCGGAGGTGCTCCGCCCACGCGTCGACGCCGTCGGTGTGCTCGGCGATGAAGTCGTGGTCGAGTGCGTCGTCCACCACGAGACGCCGGCCGAGCAGCGAGAACAGCGCAAGGTCGCCGTTCAACCGCACCTGGAGGTGGTGGTCCGACAGCGGGGTGCCGTGCCCCAGCACCCCACGCACCTTCTGGGGGTTGCGGAACGCGAGCAGGCCGGCCTCCGGCAAGGGGTTGACGGTGATGATCGTCGCGCCGTTGCGCTTCGCCGTCTCGAGCGTCGTCAACATGCGGGGGTGGTTCGTGCCCGGGTTCTGCCCGACCACGAAGATCACGTCGGCGACGGCGAGGTCCTCGAGGGTGACCGAGCCCTTGCCGATCCCGATCGTCTGGTCGAGCGCGCGCCCCGACGACTCGTGGCACATGTTCGAGCAGTCGGGCAGGTTGTTCGTCCCGAATCGCCGCACCATCGACTGGTAGAGGAACGCAGCCTCATTGCTCGTGCGACCCGAGGTGTAGAAGATCGCCCGGTCGGGGTCGTCGAGAGCTCGCAGTTCGGACGCGACCAGGTCGAGCGCGTCGTCCCACTCGATGGGTTCGTAGTGTGTCGCCCCGGGCCGACGGACCATGGGTTCCGTGAGCCGACCCTGTTGCCCGAGCCAGTGCTCGCTCCGGGAGCGGAGGTCCTCGATCGAGTGCCGGGCGAAGAACTCCGCTCCGACGCGTCGCCGGGTCGCCTCCTCGGCGACGGCCTTCGCACCGTTCTCGCAGAACTCGGCGTGCGAGCGATGCGTCGCTTCGGGCCAGGCGCACCCGGGGCAGTCGAACCCATCGGTCTGGTTGACCTTGAGCAGGGTGCGCACCGACCGCGCCGGCCCCATCTGGGTCACCGCGGCCCTGGCGCCGGCGATCACCCCCGGGATGCCCGCCGCGTACTCCTTCGGCGCCGTGAACTCCCCGGATCCCGCCCGTGCGGGCTCGGCGGGGGTGTCGTCGTCGGCTGGGCGCTCGGTCGTCATCGGGCTCCTTCGATGCGACGAAGGCTATCGACAGCGACCGCTGTGCCGGTCGCGCGCTGTGCCGGTCGCGCGCTGTGCCGATCTCGCGCTGCGCCGGGGCGTCCCCCGGGCAACGCGTCACACGGTGTGCTCCCTCCGGCGAGCCGGCCTCATCCGGCGGCACTGCACAACCGGCCGGCCCGCTTCACTCGGACAGCTCCGTCATTCGGCCAGCTCCGTCACTCGGCCAGCAGCGCGTACAGCTTCTTGCGGGCGTCGTTGAGGATCTCGGTCGCCGACTCGATGCGTGCGGGGTCGCCGTCGGCGAAGACCGCACGTGCCGCGAGCTGCAGCTGCATCATGGCGTTGCGAGGTCCTCCGTCGTGAGCGCCCTCCCAGGGCAGCCGGCCGGCCTCCTCGACCCGCTGGTCCGCCTCGGCGCGACCTGCGTCGGTGATCGAGTACACCCGCTTGCCGTTCTGCTCCGAGGACTCGGCCAGACCGGAGTCCTCGAGCAGCTGGAGCGTCGGGTAGACCGAACCGGGGCTGGGTCGCCAGGCTCCGTCGGTCTTGGCCTCGAGCGCCTGGATGATCTGGTAGCCGTGCCCGCTCTGCTCGGAGAGGATGACCAGCACCGCGGTGCGGATGTCGCCGCGGCGCATGCGCCCGCCGCCGCGGGGTCCGAAGCCGCCGCGAGGACCGCCGAAGGGGCCGCCACGGGGGCCTCCGCGGTTGAACCGCGCACGCCGACCACCGAAGCCGCCGCGCCGATCGCCGTTCCAGTCGCCCCAGCTGTCGCCGCCACCCTCGTGGGGCCGGCCGCCGATGCGTTCGAATTGCTCTTCTCGTTCGTGTTCCATCAGGTGATCTCCTTCGATCTGCTCCTGTTCACCGGACGGTCGTTCCGTCCGGCCGTCGTTACGATATATCGCGATACATCCCGATACAACCCGTTGTCGAAACTCGTGTCGGAGATCACCGTCATCGACGGCAGACTCCGACCCGTGCAGATCCGCCCCGCCGCCCCCGACGACCTCGACACCGTGTGCGCGCTGCGGCTGCGCTTCCTTGTCGAGGAGTACGGCCTCGTCGAGGAGCACGGCCTTGTAGAAGAGCACCGCCTTGTCGAGGAGCACGGCCCTGTCGAGGAGCACGGCCCCGAGGGGATCGACGAGCACTTCGCGGACGTGACGCGTGCGTTCCTCGAGCGACACCAGCGCGCCGGGTCGATCTGCTCCTGGCTGGCCGAGACCGACGACGGACTCGCCGTGGGCGTGGTCTCGCTGCTGCTGCTGGACATGGCGCCACGACCCGGTGACCCGCGGTCGTGCGACGGCTACGTCATCAACATGTACGTCGATCCCGATGAGCGCAGCGCCGGAGTCGGCCGCCGGCTGCTCGACGCACTCGTCGAGGGCGCCCGGGAGCAACAGGTGCGCCGGCTGCTGCTCTTCAGCACCGCCGCGGGCCGGCCGCTCTACGAGTCGGCCGGATTCGCTGCGGACGACGACTGGTTGGACCTGCGCTTCCCGCTCGACGAGTTGCTGCCCTGAGCTCTCCGCTCCCCCGCCGTGGTCAGCACTAGGTTCGCCCTGTGCGCATCGACATCGGTGGAGGGGTCCGGTTGTTCGTCGACGTCGACGGGCCGGGGCTGGTGCCCGACGGGCCGACGATGGCCGAGCGGCCGACGGTGGTCCTTTTGCACGGCGGACCGGGTTCGGACCACTCGTGGTTCAAGTCGCACGCCTGCTACGCCTTCGGCGACATCGCCCAGGTCGTCCACTACGACCACCGGGGCAACGGCCGCAGCGATGCCGGGTCGACCGACGACTGGAACCTCGACGTCTGGGCCGACGACGTCGTCCGGCTCTGCGACGCACTCGGCATCGTCGACCCGGTGGTGGTCGGTGAGTCCTTCGGCGGGTTCGTCGCACAGCGCTACCTCGCCCGACATCCGAACCACCCGTCGAAGGTGGCGCTGCTGGCCACCTCACCCAGGCTGGACGTCGAGGTGATCACGGCGGCCTTCGCCCGGGTCGGCGACGAGCAGGCGGCCGCCGCAGCGCGAGCGTTCTGGACCGACGGGCCCGAAGCGATCCTCGACTACCTGGTGCACTGCATGCCGCTCTACGGCGTCGAGCCCGGCGACGACGAGGTGATGGGACGAGCGGTGATGAACCTCGAGGTGCTGGGGCACTTCCAGGCGGGCGAGCAGCTGACGATGGACCTGGCCGCGGGGCTCGCGGCGGCGACCTGTCCGGTCCTGGTGGCAGGCGGCGAGCTCGACCCGGTGTGCCCGATCGAGATGAGCGAGGAGATCGTCGCGGCGCTGGTCAACGCGGAGGTCACGTTCGAACGCGTCCCCGACGCCTCGCACGACGACGTCGGCCGGCGCGTCGAAGCCACCCTGCGCGACTTCATCGCCAACTGACGTGCGCGCGGGCGCGCAGGCATGCCCGATCGCAGGCGCGCCAGATCCTCGGCGCTCCCCCGTCGTCTCGGTGCCCCAGATCAGTTCTGGTCGAGTCCGAGGTCGGTGACGAGTTGGCGGGTGCGTCCGTGGCGTTGGGAGCGCAGGACTCGTCCGTCGGGGGTGGTGATGATGAACCCCTGATCGAGGTGATGCGTGTCCGGGTCGGGTTGCACGTCCCAGCCGTCGGTGTGCCAGAGGTGGTGGTGCTGTGAGCATGC
>JAFAFN010000152.1 GCA_023423475.1 Actinomycetes bacterium
CCATTTTGATAGAAAATACAGAATTCCAAGAATTGAAATTATTAAAATTATTAGCAAAGTGTTTTTTAAAATTTTCTTCATTTCTTTTTATGCGGAATCTTCAAATATGGTTACAGATAACGGAAAAAGTATTGGCGAAGTGCGGGCTAAAAATGAACTTTAGTTCAATTTTCGACCAAACGGAGCCGATGCTTTTTCAGATTGTCTAAATTAAAGAAAAAAACAATATGAAAAGCAGCGGCGGATAAATATTACAAATCTTTCTATTATATATTTAACCCGCATTTTGCCAATACTATGTTAGCTGTAGTTTCTTATTTTTTTCTTTCCAATCCTATTAATTATCCATTTTAAACGCTTTTTATTATGATTATCAAGATAAGTGAGTGTCGACGAAAATATAAAAGGTTTATTTTTCAGATTTGGCAATATTTGTTTATTTTCTAATATACTTTTATTACTAATGTCATTTAAAATTTCGACACCAAATTCGTCATCGAAAATGAAATTGTATCCCAGCCAAATATTATTCTTATTGTCATAATTATTAATTCCTATAAAATTACTTGCTCCGCTGTTGCAGACTACAATTATTTCTGGATTTATCTCATTAATTATTTCATTTGTTAAATTAAGTTGGGAAATGATAAAATCAACATCTGAATTTATAACATTTGAAATCTTGTTTTGGTCAGTTTCTCTAAAAAAAAACAAATCAATATATGTCCAATCATTTTGATAAACTGTATCATTTACTAATTCTTGGAATTTGCCATAATGACGTTTATATCCCAAAACGGCATTTTCAACATTATATGAATTTGATTCAAGTGGAGAATTATCAATATAAGATGGATTCATTCCTATAAAAAGTAATTTTTTATTTTGGAATTCTGAATAAACAAAACCTCGATTGATAACTTCTTTTGTGTATAACGAATTCGGTTTATAATCTGTAAAAATTTTTTTAATTTTGTTGAAATATTTTTGATGCATTACTTTATTCTAATACCATTAAAGTTAACATGATTGCACATAAAGCAATTATTGCAAAAACAATAATTCCATATTTATTAAAAAACCTTTTCCTTTTCAATTTTGCAAATTGTTTCTCATAAAATTTTATTTCTTCAGGATTTTGTGATGTTTTTTTAAGTTGTTGCAGTCCAATGGAATAATTTCTTAAAACCATATTAAGAGTTCTATTGTTTTCCTTAATTATCATGTTGTCTTTCTCATTTTGACCAGTGCTTTTCCACTTATAATCAATTATACCATTGTAAATTTTATCAAGGTTACTTTTTATATCGTTCTCATTATTTGATTGAAATGATATTTGTGAGAGATTAGAAATATTATTCACAAATGAATATTCATTTACTTGATTATTACTTGCTTGTTTAGGTTTCTTTTTATTAACATTAGCTGCTGTATAACCAGTTACTGCACCTGCAACAAATTCTCCCAAGCCATTATTCTTTTTTTGAGGCTTTACTTTCTCGGTTATAACATTTGCAAAAGTAATATTATGACTTTTTAATTCCGGATAATAAAAATCTAACGCTTTTTGAATATATTCTTTTCTTGTTGAGCTACTCGTATATTTCCCAATTTCATTATAATCTACTTCAAATTTCTTATCAATTAATACAACTCCATTTTTTTGTCCAGTTCCCTTTAAGTGAATAAAATATTTCTCCATTTAATTTATTGTATAATTAGTTTTCGTGGTGTTTTTTTGAAATTACAGCTAACGTTTCGGGGCTTTGCGATGGTGGGGCAATCGAAGCACAAAACTTCAATTTTGCACAAAAGTTGAACCGAAGCATAACTTTTGAATTTTGCAGTTTCGCCCCACTATTGCAAAACCCTTGTTAGCTGTAGTTTTTATTCTATTTTTTCATAGTAATGATTCATATCTGCATTCAGAATAATTCTTGGTTTTGCACAAATTTTATTTTCAAAGTATGTTTTGTGAGTTAATTCTTTTCCAATATCAGTAGAATTAAGTTCTATCTTTGTTTCAAATCCGCTTCCTAATTTATATTTTCCATTTCCATAATATTTGCTGTAGAATGTTCCATTTTTGTTTAAAGTTAGAGTGTCTGGAACGTGCGGAGATTCTACACAGCAAATTGGATTTTCAAAGTTTTTATTTACATATATACCAATCGCTGTCTTATCGTTTATTTGGTAATTAATATTAAATATAATGTAGATTAGAATTATGGCAATAATAGGTAATAAGATTTTTTGAGTCATTTTTAGTTATATCAAATTAATTCTAATTCTTACTTTAAATTATTTTTTGGATAGCGTTTGGGAAAATTACAGCTAACGGAAAACGCATTGGCGAAGTGGCGGATAAATTGGACGAAAAGTTCAATTTAGCAGTAACGTAGCCGATGTGTTTCCACAGAAGCTAAATTATTAAAAAAAGCTGAATGTGGAACACATTCGGCGGCTAAATGTGCAGAAACTTTCAACTTAGCCGTTGCCCCGCCATTTTGCCAATGCGATGTTGTGTGCAGTTTTTTTATTCAGGCATTTTAGTTGAACGGATTATGGGAACGTAAATTTTGTTTTCGACTCTGTCAGCTTTTTTAAAAATTTGGAAAAATTGTAGTTTCTGTTCGTTTGTTAAATTATCAAGTTTATAATTTTTTGTTTTTTCGCCCTCTTTACCTGTAATAATAGATTCAACAGAAATAGTAACTCCATTTTTATCTTCAAAAAGCTTTATATCTTTTTCTATTACCTTAGAAAAAAAGTGACGTTCATCTTTTGGACAGCAAATAGAACCATAGTTTTCTACATAATAAAGCTTCATTTCATTATCTTCTAATTTTGGAATTGTGAAATTGAGCTTTACTATTGGTCTTGAATGTAAAGCAATAGTCGTACTATCTACTTGATAGTTATCATAATTTCTCTGTATATGATAAATTTTATGCCTTGCAGCTTTTATATGTATTCCTTCTCTTTTTTCTCTTTCTCTGATTTCTTTTTCAAACTCCCAATCAAACGTTATTAAAAACAATTCTTTTTGTTCGCTTAAAAATGTTCTCCTATCAAAAAATAAATTTGTTGGGATACGTTTATCATTGCTAAAAATGACAATTGGTTCTTTTTGGGGTTTTATAGGAATGTCAATTAAAAAATCAGCACCATTTGTTGTTACATTAGTTTTATCAATTGGGATAACATTATTAAAGACTGAATCACGAATGGTTTGTCCGTATAGATTATTGAGTAATAAAAGTAACAAGGTTAATGTCATTAATTTCTTCATATTTCTACTTTTATTTACTTAGATGCAAATAAATAACTAAAGGTTTGATTTGTTCGTTTGGTTTGGCAAAATTGCACACAACGTTTTGCGGCTTGGCGATGGTTTTGTGAGGGGGATTAAAGCACAAAAGTTGAATAGAAGCACTACCGTTCATTATTGCACTAATGTTGAATAAAGCACTGTCGCCCCCGAACAAAAAATATAGCCAAACCGCTGTTAGCTGCCGTTTTTCTTCTCTGTCGTGGGGGATAAGTGGGGTCATTTTCCGTATTTGTCTTTAAGTTCAAGTTTCTTTATTCGTGAGTTAATTGCTCCTGCATTTCGCCCAAATATTTCTGCAAGTTCTTTCACTTTCTTGCCTTCACAAAATAGTAATTCAAGTTTGTTGTCGTCTTCAGTTGTCCAAGGCAAATATGCTTGTTGATGTGTTTCTCTGATTTTCTCTACCGAATATGTTTTTACGTCAGTTTGTTTTGGTTCTTTGAGTTCTTTGAATTTTGTCAGCGACTTTTTAAGTGTTTCTACAAAGTCTTTCAAATCTTCGTGAAAAATCATTAGTCTGTGGTGCTCAAAACCCGAAGCGTTCTTTTTGCTTTCAGAAATTTTCAGATACAAGTCGCCACTCTCACTTTTCTTGATGTCAAAAAAGTAAGTCCTTGAACCTTTGGTGATTTTGTCGCTGTATATTTCTTTGTCAGCCATTATTTCCTTGTTGGTTTAACTTATAGGGAAATTCTTTTGTGCAATATTTCCAAAATTCCTTTCCGTCAATAGTTGTCAAATGTCGTGAAAAAAAATCTATTGTTTCTCGTTCCATTACCGGAATAGCATTGAAAAATGTATCGTAAAACACAAGATAGTCGTTTGATGAGCCTTGTTTGTCTTTATTCATGGTGATGAAAATGTCGCTTGGGTGTAAATGATAACGACACATTGTCAAACAGTTGCCAATAAATTTTGGATAGTGTGTTAGTTGTCGGAAAGTTGGGTAGTCCGACTTGAAATGAGTGTAACACACTTCGTCAACCAAGATTGTAAAGAACAAAGCAACAGCAAAATTTATTTTGTCTTGAATGGTGGATAGAAAATCTAAATGCTTATGTTCGTTTGTCAGTCGTCCGTATTGAATTGAGTAAACTTGTTTGTGTTCTTTGTCTTCGTGAAATTTACTATCATCAGGAATAGTCGCAAAAAAACCTTGAAGGTCGTTGCGAAATTGTCCGTTGTATAATTGTCAAAGTCGTTCATCTATTCTGTCGTTATTTGTAGTCAGTTCAATGTTTGCACGGTCGCCCCAAAATGGCAGATAACGAAAAAGTATTGGCGAAGTGCGGGCTGGATTGGACGAAAAGTTCAATTCAGAACCGAGCGTAGCCGATGCTTTTTTCGGATTGTTAAATTAATGAAAATATCAAGATGAAAAGCCAATTTGCGGATAAATATCTAAAATAGTTCAACTTAGACTTTAGCCCCGCATTTTGCAAAACCTATGTTATCTGTAGTCGCAATTTTAGTCAAGTCCAAATTCAATTAGATTTATTTCGTTGTTTTCATTATCAACACTTAAATACGAATAAAAGAAAATATAAATTGGCCAATCTTTTACAATTAGCGGAATTTTGCTTTCTGGTGGATTTAAAATATAAAAATCAGATTTTGAATTTATTTTTCGCATTATTTTCAAACATTTTTGCAAGAAATCACAGTCAGTTTCTTTTAAAATGTTATTTTCAATATTTTCTTGAAATGTTTTGAATTCAATTTTTGAAAAATCAGAATAGTCTAATTTTTCAGTTTCATAAAATCCAAAGAATTTTTCGTTGAAATATTCTGTGATTTTTTTATTTTCATCTGTTAGAATTACATTTTGTCCAAATGGTTCGTTCTGATAATTCCAAACAAAATATTTAGTTTTTAGAAATTCAGAGATTATGTTCTTGAAATCAAGTTTTGATAATTCAGAATTTGTAGATACAGTTATTATTTTAAAATGACCTAAACTTAGGCTTATAATAGTTTGAATATTTTTCTCGATAAATTCCACTTTGATAACGCTGTTTTGGTGCGATTACAGATAACGGTTCGGGGCTTTGCGATGGTGGGGCAATCGAAGCACAAATCTTCAATTTTGCACAAAAGTTGAACCGAAGAACTGCCGTTGAACTTTGCAGTTTCGCCCCACTATTGCAAAACCCTTGTTAGCGGTTCGGGCTTTTGCGGTTACTACTTTTCATATTTCAATCCGGTTGGTTTTTCAGTCAATTTGAAAAATGGTACTTGTGATAATACTAAAATTATTCCCGAAGATGCTCGTCCGACATAGTTTTGATTAATATAGTCACGAGATATTGAACCATCTGTCAAAAGCCTATTTACAGCTTGCTTAAATATTTCTATTTTAATTTTTCCATTATTTCCATTTGAAGTTTTTCGTTCTATTCCGCTCCAATCAGCTTTAATTATTTGATTTGTTTCTCCACTTTTTCTTGTCAATGTTTTGCCCTGAAGGGGAATTATGTAGTCTTCCCAAATTTGCTCAAATGTTTTATTGTTCTTGTTTTTTGTTGTAGTTATACTTTTATAAGTACTTTTCTGGATTTCATTTAAATACAGAATTTCGATTTTCAATTTTTCAGCAACAACCAATGCGTCTTGAAGAAAAATTCCGTCTGTTGCAATAACTGCTTTAGTGCAATCAAAAAAATCTTTAGCTCCGTGAAGTTCCATTACCATTTGTCGGTTAATTTTCCTTGTTGTATGTCCGTACATTTTAGATTGTATAGCAATTTTCTGCTTTCCTTTAATAGCGAAGCCATCAATTCCATAATCGTTGCTGTAAGCAGTAAGTTCTGTTTTATATCCTTGTTGGCGAAAATGTTCACAAACAAATTCTTCAAATTGTCTTGGGGTCATTAGTCAGCAAGATTTGCAAAAGGTCGTTTAGAAAATTCTGAAACAAACTTTTTGATTAATGTATTTTCAAATGTTCTTGGGTCGTCATTTAGTAGTGGTTTCCAACATACAATTAAATCATTACTATTTTTTAATTGCCATATTAATCTTCCGCCCCAATGTCCAATATTTTTCCCTTGACCAAAACCGAAATATTGCTTTAATCGAGAGTTAAGAGTTGCTTTGCTTGTTTCGCTTCCTGCTTTTCCGATATAAACAACAAGAGAGTTTTCAACCCAATTTGATTTTAGTTCGTCAATCAAAACATTTGGATTTTTACCTTTAAAATGTCCACCTGTTCCAATTTGTAAATATTCTGCTTTTTTGAAGTTTGGATTTAAAACAAGATATACGCCTTTAATTTTCGGAATAGATGAACTGTCAACAAAAAGTTCGCTCATTTTTTTGAAGCCTATAAATCCCGCTTTTTTAATTTCGTCAATATTGTTGAAGTCCATAAATTCTGTCAATTCGTTTTGTTTTAGCACGGTCGTTTTAGCCTGACCGCTAACGAAAAAGTATTGGCGAAGTGCGGGCTGGATTTAACTGAAAGTTCAATTCAGAACCGAGCGTAGCCGATGCTTTTTTCGGATTGTTAAATTATTAAAAAAAGCTGAATGTGGAACACATTCGGCGGCTAAATGTGCAGAAACTTTCAACTTAGCCGTTGCCCCGCATTTTGCCAATACACTGTTAGCAGAAGTGCTTTTATTTTTGGCAAAATGAATTTATCAGGCTTTCTCCAATAGAATCAGGAACTACATAATTCATTTCTATTTCATAACTTTTTAGAGTAAAGCTATTTACTAATTTTCCATTCTTAGTGTAAGTATTCTTTTGAATAATACCTATTTGTCTTTCATCACAATCATATTTCCATAAACTTAAATGATAGCCGTCGATTGTCTTCTTTATATCTTTATCAAAGTAAATAGTTTCTTGAGATTCTGCTTTTGTCCAAGCTGTTTTTTCAGTATTTTGTTTAAAAAAGTATTTTGTATTATCAGCTCCAGTTTCTATAAAAATCCATTCATTATTTTGAGCAATTAAATTTGAACTACAAATTAGAAAAAAAGATAAGAAAAATATTTTCATTTTTTAATTATTTATTTTGTATTAGTTTTGGTAGCATTTCTGCTAACGGAAAAAGTATTGGCGAAGTGCGGGCTGGATTGGACAAAAAGTTCAATTCAGAACCGAGCGTAGCCGATGCTTTTTTCGGATTGTTAAATTACAAAAATAATCAATACGGAAAAGCAATCGGCGGATAAATGCTACAAATCTTTCAACTTGCGTTTCACCCCGCATTTTGCCAATACACTGTTAGCGGAAGTCCTTATTTTCAGTATGCTTGAATTAAAACTTCTGATGGAATATGTAATTTTTCTGTCAGTTTACGAATCATATCCAAAGATAACCTTCGCTTTTTATTCAAAATTTCGCTAGCTCTACTTTTTAATCCAATCACTTCAGCTAAATCATTTTGAGAATAATTCAACTGTTCCATTCTGAATTTAATTGCTTCAATTGGATCTGGAAGTTCAATAGGAAAGTGTTCATCTTCATATTTTTCTAGTAAAATTCCCAAAATTTCCAATTCATCACCTTCTTTTGTTCCTGGCTTTGCATCAAAAATTAATTCAAGTCTTTCCAAAGCTTGAAAATAGTCTTGTTCTGTTTTTATTGGTTTTAATTTCATCTTCTTTAAATTTTATTTGCGTCTATTTTATCATATTCAGCATGAGTTCCGATAAATCGAATCCACATCATTTGATAACTAAAATTAATCTTCGCAATTAAACGATAATTATTTCCCTTTATGTTAAAACAAACTCTGTTATCTTCTAAAATACTTGCACTTGGATATTCATTTTTTAATTCATTTAAATTTTTCCAAGTTCCTTTATCAGCCTCTTGATACCACGATTTCAGTTGTTGTTCACAATCAGAATGTTTTTCCCAAAACTCACGTAATATTTTCTTTGCTATAACTCTCAATTATTTTTCTTTTGTCAAATATAGAAATTAATTCCCAAATTGGGAAATTGTTTTTGAAATTTTTTACTGAATGATCTGGATAGGATTGCAGATAACGATTGGGTATTTGCGAAGGACGGGAGTTTTACTCCTGAATTTTCTGCTAAGAAAAACATCTAGCAAAAACCGTTTCTTTTCCGAAAATACTAAATTTTGTAAAAGAAATGGTTTTTTGCGGTTAAAAAGGTGGAGTAGTACAACTTTACCTAAATCCCGTCTTTCGTAAATACCTTGTTGGCAGAAGTGGTTTTTATTGTTTGTTGAATATTAAACCTTTTGTATAAGGTAAATATACTTTAATATCTGGATTACCAGGGCATAGTTTCTCTGTTAAATCTGAACCATTGGGTTTATAATGCCATGAAATTTGATTAGCATTTACCTTATTAAGAGTTACACCTCCCCATCCTACATCACAATTTGTTCCAGAGTAGAAGAATTCGGCATTCCCATTTGGATGAATTCCAATACTTTGTAGTTCATTTTTAGTGTCATTTATGTTTTTTGTATCCTGTAGAACATTTCCATATGAATCTTTCACAATAAACTTTATATCTAAAATATCTGAAAAATAGCTTTTACCTGTACTTTTTTCCAAATGATCTTCAATTTTTGTAATATATAAAGTAGTTTCTCTGTTATTAAAATTAGCTTTATAAATTCCTATAAATGGCTCTAATTGATTATTTAAGTCTTTTAAATGAGCATTTGCAGGAATGTCATCTAAAAATGTATTAAGGGGTAAAATCTGTTGTGCTCTACAAGAGATAACCGATATAATTACTAATAATACTGATATTTTTTTTGTAATATTTTTCATAATAATTTTGTTTTTATGGACAAGGCACATCAGTTATTGTGCCATCTGTGTTTTGATAAATATTTTTTACGTTTCCGCCCTCTTCAATTCTTTGCAATGTAATATCATTTTTGTCAATTCCCATTTTTACTAACATCAAAAATATTAATTTTTCTAATCCTTTATTATTTAATGTTGTACCATTATCTGAATATCCTAATGTTAAAACTAAAGAATACTGTAATTTTTGATAATCTTTTGCGAGTTCTATAAAATTATAATTAGAGTTATAGAAGATGTTTGCGGCATCTTGCATCGTTCCGTTATAGCGGATAATATGGTGGAAATATCGATATCCATTAACACAGCCATTGGCTGTTCCTGTACATGGTTCAGAACCAATAGCACCTACAAAGGCATCATTAGTTGGTGTACCACTCTGAAGACTTACAACTCCTTCAAATAAATTATAAATATCCTTTGCAGAATGTATGGGAATTCCATCTGGTGGATGATTGTGGTGTTTTCCTTTGTACCCAACCATTGTTCCAAGTTTTATACTCATTTCTTCTCCTACTTTTACTGGGGTTGGTGTTCCATCATAAGCTACTTTAAATCCTAATTCTCCAGGAGTTGTTGTGTCTTTAGACTTATCTTTTAAAGAGTCTATTTTAGGCTGTACAACTGGGTCTTCCAACATTTTTTTAGTTTTCTCGCAAGGAGTTTGAATAGGATCACCATCAGGAGTTATTAAAACACCAGGATTTCCACCTACGCCTGGATCTGGGTTGGGGGTAAATGTCCAATCACCATCTCCACCACCAACACTTCCACTTCCACTGCTCATTGTTCCGCCTCCTCCTGAAGAACCACCGCTACCTCCTGAACTTCCGCCACCACCACTACAAACTTCAAAATGTAAATGCCATGAACCACCAAAACCATTGCAATGTTCAGGACCATCATACTTGTGTACGTTCCCATCATCACATGGAACCACAACAACTAACTCATAGCAGTTTCCAGATTTACCCTCAATATTTTCTTTAGAAGAATGGAGCACTTCATAGGATCCTGTAAATTTACTAGTCAATCCGAGTGTATATTCATTGCTGGGTATGTATTTAACAATAGTATGTGTAAAAATATCGTTTGTCTTTTGTAGATATAAATTATAAAATGCATTATTGTTTTCATCTAAAGATTCGATAGGATAAACTCGCATAGAATAAGAAAAGTTTCCATTCGAATTTTTTATTTCAATTATTTTGGTTGAATCAATTTGGAATTGTTCATATGTCTTTTTGTTTTTTGATGATTTGATTTTTAGTATATCGGGTTCAATTTCACCAATTTTTGAAATAAGTTCTAAGTAATCAATTTGTTTTTGAATTCCAGTTTCATTTCTGTGTTCATCAATTGTGTTTGCTTCTTGTCTACAACTATGGATGATAAATCCAACAATAAATAGACTAAAGAAAAATAGAATGATTTTCTTCATACGATTTGTGTTTTTGTTAAATTAATACTTTTTTCTGTTGTTCGAAAAGGTATTGTTCTTTTATATTTTTTCACCATTTCTGCCAACGGTTTGGGGCTTTGCGAAGTGGCGGAAAATCGAAGCGGAAAGTTTCGATTTAGACGGAACGTAGTTGTAAGCTCCCCCAAAAAAAGTACAGTTTAAAAAGAGAAAAATTATTAATTTTAAACTAAACTGTAATTATGAAGAGTAGTAAATTTAGTCCTACTCAAATCTCGAAGATCCTTCAAGAATTTGAATCTGGAAAAGATATTAATACAATTGTTAGAGAACATGGAGTTAGCAAAGCTACGTTTTATAAGTGGCGTCAACGCTACGGTGGCATGGAAGCAAGTGAATTAAAGAAAATAAAGGCCCTTGAAGAAGAAAACGCCAAACTCAAACGGATGTATGCTAATTTGGCTTTAGAATTAGACATGGCTAAATACATCATTGAAAAAAAGCTTTAAAGCCTTGCCATAAAAGAGCTATCATAAAAGATGTTTTGACCAAATATCCAAAAGGCAAAAGCAAGGCTTGCCGTATTTTACAGACTAGTCGAAGTAGTTTAGTGTATCAATCCATCAAAAATGATTCTGATTTAATTCAGAGCTTAGAGAAATTTGCTCAAGATCATCCCAGAGAAGGTTTTTGGAAGTACTATTATCGCCTTCGAAATGATGGAAATAAAGTAAATCATAAGCGATTACATAGAGTTTACAAACAAATAGGCCTTGCTCATCGCAGAAAGACTAAAAAGCGCTTACCGCAGCGAGTTAAAGAAACTATTGAAATTCCTGAAAGTTTTACCCATACTTGGAGTATTGATTTTATGAGTGATAGTTTAACCAACGGAAGAAAGTTCCGAAGCTTTAATGTTATTAATGATTTTAATAGAGAAGTATTATTTATAGAAACTGATTATTCACTCAAAAGCAGCAGAGTTATTTGGGTTTTAAAACACCTTGTAAACAAACACGGAAAACCAAAACGAATAAGAATGGATAATGGACCCGAATTTATTGCTAAATTAGCACAAGATTGGAGCCAGGTGATGGAAATTGAATTTAAATACACCCAACCAGGTAAACCAACACAAAACGCTTTAATAGAGCGTTTTAATAAAAGTTATCGTGAAAACGTACTCGATGCATATTTGTTCGATAGCATTGACCAAGTCAGAGAAATAAGCGACAAATGGGTTACCGATTATAATTACCACAGACCACACGATTCCCTAGAGGGTATTAGTCCGGTGAACTATAAAATAAAGAAAGAAAAAACAGCTGAAGGGCTTCGTTTCGCTACGGCTACGCCTTCGCCTCACTTAGCCCTTCAGCTGTGATAAGCTATGTATTATATTGTATAATTTTAACCTGTACTAAAAAGGGGAAGCCTACACTTTTAATTTGTCTGAAATTAAATTGTAATTAAATTCATAAATTGTCTGCGAATAGGTTTCGTATTCATCCATTTTTGAATATTGAGGAACTAAATTAGTTTTTTCAAGGTACGAGAATGCACTACTTGTTAATGCGAAGTAATTTAGCCATTTTTGTTTTCCCTCGTTAAATTTTAATTGAGTATTTAAGTATGTTCCCATAATTTCAACAGCTGTTGCCCAAGCGTGTTGTACCAATGTTCTAACTTGTACTTCAATAAGCAAGCCATCTAACTCTTTGTTAACTGAGTCATTGTTTTTAAAAATTAAATGAAAACTTCTATATCCACTTGATTTAGGTTCAGTTATGTAATCGTCTTCTAACTTATGTTCATAGCTAAATTTATTTGATTTTAATATTTTAACCAGTTTCTTAACTTTAAACATTGAATCTACAATTATTCTTAATCCTGCAATATCTTGCATAGAATTGAGTTGAATATGATTTAGTCTTCTTAATTTTCGAACAATTGAAGGTGTTCTTTTTAATCTTTTAGCAATTATTGCGTTTTTGTCAACTTCTAATGCGATATGTAATATTTTGTCTTCAAATTCTTCGAGAATTTGCCCATGAATAGATCTCCAATAAGTTAGTGAATTTATAGCTTCATCTTGTTCTTCTTTGCTTGGAACTTCTTTTGATTTAAAAACTTTACCAGCTTTTTTAATTTGGTTTCTAGTATACATATTGTTGGAGAAAAATTTCGTATAACGAAAAAGTATTGGCGAAGTGCGGGATAAATTGAACGAAAGTTCAAGTTCAGACCAATCGTAGTCAATATTTTTTCAATGGAACTAAGTTAAACAAAAATGTGGAATTGGAAAATATTGGCGTCTAAATATTACAAAAAGTTCAACTTTGAATTTAACCCCGCATTTTGCCAATACAATGTTATATGCAGTGCTTTTTATTCAGTCTATTTGTAAATATGCAGGAGTAGTTGAGGGAAATTTATTCTTTTTTAGCTTTGGCAAAAAGAGGGCAGGGAAAAGCTCTTTTGCAGACATGGGTTTTGGTGTGGGTGAAGCGGTCTGCAAATGTGCTTTTACCTAAGTGATGGACAATTATTGTAGTATATATTTCTTTTTCATGATAAAAGGACATAATAAATCTAAAAAATTAAATTATCACTTATTCAATTTTTTTAACTCATATTTTTCCTTTGCTCCAATAATAGACTCCATTAGACTTCCTTCTAGAATATATTTATTATCTTTTTTGGTTAATGTAACAGTTTTACCAGTTTGCATTTCTTGTAATTCTATTTGATTTTCAACTTGTTTTTTTATTTGAAGTTCTTTTTGAACAACTTCAACATATGAATCTATATTTAATATTGCATTTTTATTTATTATGTTAAGAGCAATCTTTCCCCATGCACGTGGATCAGCTGATTCATCTTTAAGTCTTAGGAATGAACATTCATAGTTTCCATTCCAAACTATATTTTTAGTATTATTTTTACTCTCTTTTGATTGAACTTTTGTTATTTCACTTTGATTAAAATAATTTGGAAAATTATTGGAAAAATATTTTGCTTCAATTATTCTGGGTAAATATTGTGATTTTTCATTTTTAATTAATTGCCAGTTTTTATTTTGAAAATTATAATAGTAAATATTTGCTACTGTTTTTTCGTTCATATACGCACTTTCTATGGTACATCCATTATTGGACTCAATATACTTTGCGGGAATATAATAGCAAAAAACAGCATAACCACTTATATTAGCTTTTATTTTTGCTTCAATTTCTTTACTCTCTTTTTCAAAATCTATATTATCCATATTGCGGTTTTGAAAATACTCTTGAGTCCAAAAATCTTTTAATTCTTTATTTTTTGGTATATAATGAATTGTAAAATAGCTGTCTTTACAATCTAAAAAGGTCTGTATTGGATGATCTGCAAGAGTTGATTCATCAACTATCAATGTATAATCTGAAGCATATTTTTTATCAAAAAAATTAGTGCTTTGTATTGATTGATGTTTTGATTTTTGTTGAATAGCATTATTTTTTTGCGCATCACCTTTGCAAGAAAAAATTAAGAATAGAATGATTGGTAATAGTTTATTTAATTGCATTCGAATTATTATCATATCGCTTTGTGCAGTTTTCTTTAGTATTTGCTATGGTTTCAAATAAAACCTCAATAGAATTTTTCATATCAAAATTGAAATTCTGAATACATGTATTCGTATATTTATCTTGCCAAGAATAAAATTCATTTTTTATTTTCTTTAATATAAAGGAATTATTACTATTTTCTATATAATAATTAGTTTGAGCTACTCCTTTATCTGGAAATTTTGTTACTATCTCAAATCCATTATTTGTCTGCTTAATATCTGAAATTTGATTCCCTCCGTCTTGTGAAAAATTAATTGTTTTCAAAACTTGTTGATAATTAGAGTTTTTGTCTCCTATAAAAATGAATAATTCTTCACCTTCATAAGGGGTACTACTAATAATTTTATCTAAATATCCATCTTTATTAATATCAAAGGTTTTTACAAAATATTTATTGCTTTTGATTAAATTATCAATTATGGAAGGTAAAGTTTTAGTGTTGTTTGTATTAGATATTAAAGATGATTCTTTTTTATCTTGTCCGCTACAACTAACAATATTAAAAAATACAGTTAAGCTTAATAGAATTAATTTTATTTTCATTTTGGATTTCCTTTTGTAGTTTCATCAAACTATGTTTTCATGCAATTTGTTCTTCATATCTAAAGTGTTCTAAAGTTGTTGAAACAATTTATAAAAAAGGTTTCGACGACTTGTTTAAAATCTCCCGAGGATTTTGCCAAAACCTTGCCTGCATTTTTTTATTTTCTCACTATGCTTTTGGTTTTTGGGTTGAAAATACTTTCCGAGCATACTTAGTCACATTTTTTTAAAATTGAAGAGTTTTCTTTTCCAAATGGATTTTTAGTTAAAAACTTTCTGATTATCCGTTTAATCACCTAATCCTGTAATATTAGCAACAATAAGCTTTTCAAAAAGTCTGTCGCCAAAATATCTACGGTTTAGCTTATAAACAAACTCATTGAGGTATAATTGGAGATAT
>JAFAFN010000181.1 GCA_023423475.1 Actinomycetes bacterium
CGCACCTGCATTGCCTCGCGCGCGGTATAGGCCAGCATCCGGCTGAGGCTGAAGCCGGTGGCATCGACAGGCGGGGCCGGCTCGCTTGCCAGCCCCTCGGCCACCGGCGCCTCGGGCGGGATGGCAGTGGAAATATAGTGGATGAAGGCTTGTTCCAGATCGGCTGTGCTGCTTTGTGCGACGATGCCCTGCGGCGTGTCAGTGATCAGGACACGGCCGGCATGCATCAGTGACATGCGGTCACAACGCAGCGCCTCATCCATGAAATGGGTTGAAATGAAGATCGTCACCCGGTCCTTGCGCGACAGCTCCATCAGCAATTGCCAGAAATCATCGCGGGCCTGCGGATCCACGCCCGAAGTCGGCTCGTCCAGGATCAGAATTTCCGGTGAATGGATGACGGCAACTGCCAGCGACAGCCGTTGCCGCAGCCCCAGCGGCAAGCTGCCCGCAGGCTGGTCAAGGTAATCCGTCAGACCGAAGCGGGCGACCAGATCATCAATGCGGGTGCGCGCCAGTTCGCGGGGCAGATGGAACAGTCGCGCGTGCAGGACCAGGTTCTCGTGCACGCTGAGTTCGCCATAAAGCGAAAACGCCTGTGTCATGAAACCGACGCGGGCGCGGGCATCCATGCCCTGCTCGGCGATGGGGCGGCCGAAGATCCAAGCCTTGCCCTCGCTGGGTTGCAAGAGGCCGGTCAGCATCTTCATGGTCGTGGTCTTGCCGCAGCCGTTCGAGCCGAGAAAGCCGAAAATCTCGCCGCGTGGAATGTCGAAGCTGACGTTGTCGACAGCGGTGAAATCGCCGAAACGTCGGGTCAGGCCCCGCGCCTTGATAGCGATGTCTCCATCCGGTGAGGGAGTGGGTGTCGCGGGCGAGATCACCGGCGTATCTGCTGCGCCGTCATCCGCCCCGCCCGTGCGCCGCAGCAGGCTGACATAGGCATCCCCAACCGATCCGGTGCCGGTCCGCTCCATCAGCGCCTGCGGCGAGCCTTCTGCCAGAACATGACCGTCGTTCATCGCCACCAGGTGATCGAAAAGCGCCGCTTCCTCCATATAGGCGGTCGAGACCAGCACGCTCATTTGCGGACGGTCCCTGCGAATGGCTTCGATCAGATCCCAGAACTGGCGGCGCGACAGCGGATCGACGCCGGTTGTCGGCTCGTCCAGCAACAGGAAGTCCGGGTCATGGATCAGCGCCGCGCAAAGCCCTGTCTTCTGCTTCATCCCCCCTGAGAGTTTGCCGGCGGGTCGCTCGAGAAAAGGAAACAGCCCGGTCGCCCGCGTCAGGCGCGCGATCCTTGCCGACCGATCGGCCCGGCCGAGGCCGAACAGCTTGCCGAAGAACTCCAGATTCTCGCGCACCGAAAGATCGTGGTAGAGGTTCTTGCCCAAGCCCTGCGGCATGAAGGCCAATCGGTTGCCGACCGCGTTGCGGTGGCGCGCGCTGCCCATGGCGCCACCAAGGCAGGTGATGCCGCCCTCCTGAAGGCGCTTGGCGCCAGCAACGAGCCCCATCAGCGTCGATTTGCCGACCCCGTCGGGGCCGATCAGCCCGACCATCCGCCCGGCGGGCAGGTCAAGCGAGACATCCGCAAGCGCCAGCACCTTGCCATAGCGATGCGTGACACCCTCCAGCCGGGCGACGGGTTCGGGCGTTGTCATGGCGTGTCTGCGCCGGCTGTCGCGGGCAGGTCGATCAACGGTGGCGTCAGGCCGACGGGCCAGCTTGGCAGGTGGCCATCCGGATCGGCCAACCGCACCCAGACCACGCCGCGCACGCCGGTCTTGACCTGATCTGCGCGCGCCTCGACCAGTTCAGGCGGCACCCGCACCCGGATACGAAACATCAGGTTTTCGCGCTCGGTCAGGGTCTCGACCTGTTTGGGGGTGAACTGGGCCTGCGGCGAGACGAACATCACCTGCGCCGGCATCGCGCGATCAGGCATGATGTCGGCCACGATCCGCGCCTCGTCACCGATTACCACCCTTGGTGCGTCAGCAGCGGGCAGGAAAAATTCCATATAGACATCTTCGAGACTGGCCAGCGTCAGGATATTGCCGCCGGCGCCGATGATCTCGCCCGGCTGGGCCAGCTGGTAAAGCACCCGTCCCGCTCCCTCGGCATGCAGCGTGGCATCTGCGATCCTGGCCGCGATCTCGTCGCGGGCTGCGGCCTCGGCATCGACGCTGCGTTCCCGTGACCGAAGCGTTGCATGGGCCGCCGCAAGTCCGGCTTCGGCGACACTGACCTCGGTGCGCTTGATGTCCAGATTGGCTTGCGAGGTAATATCGCGGCTGGCCAACCGCTCGGTGCGGGTCGCCTCGCTCTCTGCCAGCGCCAGCCGCGCCTCGGCCTCGTCCACTTGAGCTGAGGCTACCCCGACGGCGGCATGGGCGCTCTCCACGGCTGCCTCGGCGCGGGCCAGTTGTGCGCGCAGTTCTGCCGTATCCATCACCACCAGCACGTCGCCTTTGCTGACCCGGTCTCCCTCGCGCACGCGGATTTCCGCGATGCGCCCCGCCAGTCGCGGCGAAATGTCGATCAGATCGGCCTCAATGCGGCCGTTGCCGCGCGAAAATCCATCCGGTGGCAGGTCGGAGGGTTTCAACAGCACCGTCCAGGCGCCAAAGCCCATCAGCCCGGCCAGCGCAATGGCAAGGATGATCATGGAAACACGGCGGGTCATGGTGTGACCTCGTTGCAGTCGTCGGCGTTACCGGTCGGTGGGTTGGCGCTACCCAGGACGCCCGTGCGATAGATTACGAAAACTCGCAACGCATCGGCGCGCATCCGGGTCACGTCGCCATGCAACAAAAGCTGCACGACAAGACCCTGGATCATGCCCAAATAAAGCGTGGCTGCGGCCTCGATATCCAGCTCCCGGCTCAGCGCGCCTTCTGCCACGCCCGCCGACAGGATGCGGTGCAGCCGCGTGGCGTAGTTTTCAAGCAGCACGCGCGCCATTCGTTTCGCCGCCGTATCACTATTGCGCTGAAGCTGACCGAAGATCATCCGCGGCACACCGGGATGTTCGGCGATGAAGTCGATATGGCCCAGAAACATTGCCTCGAGGGCGGCCATGGGTTCGGCCTGCGCGCCCGCCAGCCGATCGATGCGCGCCAGCAGCCGGTCGGCCACCCACTCCATCGTCCCCAGCCAGAGCGCTTCCTTGTTCGGGAAGTGCTTGAACAGCGCCCCCTGCGTCATGCGCATATGTGCGGCAACCTCGGTGGTGGTGATGGTTTCCGGATTGGCGTGCGCTGCCAGTTCCACGACCGCCTCGACCGCCTCGGCGCGGCGCTGTTCGGCGGGCAGATATTTTGCACGCATGATTATGCCCTCGGATAAGCGTGTTTGATGAAAGTATGTGTTCACTTCCTATGAGTGTGTAGATGGCTCGTCAATGGAAAAATCTGGAGTAATAACCATTCACCATCCATGATTCACATGATAAATGAATAGAAGTGACTGATCGCTTGATTCTTGAATGTGGAGGTGCGCGATGCTGGCGAGAGCCAAATTCGAGGGTGGGGATCAATCGGAGACCTCTCAATGTTACGTCACACCAAATGCCCTCATCCTCATCGCCGCTTTAAGCCTGTCGGTTGTGGCACACCCCGCGCAGGCCGAGGTCATGAGTGCCGCCGAGATTGCGGAGCAGATCGTCGATAAGGATCTGGTCGCGCGGCGCCTGGGGGCCAGGGTCCATTTGCGTTATGATGTCAGCGGCACAGTCACGATCCGCGCTCCATTCTTTTCCGGAACGGGTAGTTGGGAGCGCGATGGCGATCGGCTGTGCGTGACCGTGAGGGGCGGACCAAATCCCGGAACCTCATGCCATAGCTTTGAGAACCTCGGTGGTGGGCGGTTTCGCAACTCTGATGGCATGGTGTTGCAGTTGAACTGAACCCACGTTTCGGGCGACAGGAAGAACCAACGGCCAGCAGGATATAAAGTATGATACGCAACTGGATATTCGGCGGTCTCGCCATCATCTTGGGGTTAGCT
>JAFAFN010000204.1 GCA_023423475.1 Actinomycetes bacterium
GGTCGAGGTCGTCGAGCAGCAGACCGACGAGCGAGATCCCCGCAGCGAGCACCTGGTCGATCTTCGCGACCAGCGCGGCGCGGTCGGACCGGTCCTCGAGGTCCATGCTGAGTCCGGGGCTGATCGAGAAGCCGACACGAAGGGTCCCGGCGGACGCGAGCGACTCGAACTCGCGGAGCACCTCGGTGGGGTAGGGCGTGCGCCACTCCGAACGGTGCAACGGGTCGTCCTTCGGGGCGTAGACGTAGGTGTCCATCCCTGCCTCGGCGAGCTCGGCGCAGACCGCACGCCGCTCCTGCCACGTCCACGGCGTGCCGTAGAAGCCCTCGATGATCCCTCTCATGTAGCTGCTCCATCGACTCGGATCGTCCGCGTAGGGTGCCGAGCATGTCACGGACGCTCTCGGAAGCTGATTCAAAGGCCTTGCTGGCCGACGCGGGGGTGGTCTTCGCACCCGAGCACCTCGTGCAGGACCCCGAGGCGGCCGCCACGGCGGCCACCGAGGTGGGCCTGCCGGTCGCGGTGAAGCTCTGCGGCGATCAGATCGCCCACAAGACCGAGCGCGGCCTGGTTCGCCTCGGACTGACCGATGCCGCTGCCGTCGCCGAGGCCGCGGCGGAGCTGCTCGCGGCGGCGAGGCCCGAGGACGGGGCGACCGGGGTGCTGGTCGCCCCGATGATCGGCGGCAGCCGCGAGCTGATCGCCGGCATCGCGACCGACCCGCAGTTCGGTCCGACCGTCCTGGTGGGCGTCGGCGGGGTGCTCGCCGAGGCGGTGGCCGACGTGGCGGTGAGGATCGTGCCGATCACCCGCATCGACGCCGAGGAGATGCTCGAGCAGCTCTCGTCGCAGGCGCTGCTCGGCGAGTTCAGGGGCGAGCCCGCGGTGGACCGTGCCGCCGTGGTCGACCTGCTGATGGCGTTGTCCGACCTCGCGGGTTCCGACACGGGTGTCGCGTCGGTCGACCTGAACCCGATCATCATCTCCGACGGACGCCCCATCCCCGTCGACGCGCTCGTCGAGCTCGCTGCGACCGACGCGGGAGCCGCCCGATGAGCGCCCGGTCGAACACCCACACCCCCGAGCATTTCGCGGCGCTCTTCGATCCCGCCGGCATCGTCGTCGCCGGCGCCTCGACGCATCCCGGCAAGTTCGGATTCGTCAGCCTGCACAACATCATCGCGTCGGGCTACGAGGGGAGGATCTTCGCCACCAACCTCGAGGGCCAGACGGTCCTCGGCATCGAGACCATCCGTTCCCTCGACGAGCTGCCCGAGGGCGCGGCGGACCTGATCTTCGTCTGCACCCCGAAGGGCGCCAACCTGGACCTGCTGACCACCGCGGCGGCCAAGGGTGTGAAGGCGGCGTTCCTGACCTCGGCCGGCTACGGCGAGGCCGGGCCGGACGGCCGCCGGGACGAGGACGAGCTGATCGCTCGTTGCGACGAGCTCGGCATCCTCCTCGTCGGCCCGAACGGCCAGGGGGTGGTGTCGACACCGTCGCAGCTGTGCGCCCAGATCGTCGCCCCGTACCCTCCGGCGGGTTCGATCGGCGTCGCGTCGCAGTCCGGCAACTTCGTGTCGAGCTTCATGAACTGGTCCTGCGCGACGGGCGTCGGCATCTCACGCGCGGTCTCGGCCGGCAACGCCGCCGCCACGGGGGTCGCCGACGTGCTCGAGCACTACGCGGACGACCCCGAGACCTCGGTCGCCCTCGCGTACGTCGAGGGCCTCTCCGACGGCCGCCGGTTCTTCGACTCGATCCGAGCGGTGGCCGACCGGATGCCGGTCGTGGTCGTCAAGGGCGGCGCCACCGCGGGCGGGGCGCGTGCGGCGGCGAGCCACACCGGCTCGCTGGCGTCCGACGACTCGACCTTCGACGGGGCGTGTCGCCAGGCCGGCGTCACCCGTGCCGCGACCGTCGAGGAGGCCTTCGAGGCAGCCGCGACCTTCGCCACCCAGCCGCTGCCGAAGGGCAACCGGGTGGTGGTCATGACCACCGCCGGCGGCTGGGGCGTGGTGACCGCGGATGCGATCACCCGGGACACCGACCTCGAGCTCGTCGAGCTGCCCGCCGACCTGCTCGAGCAGATCGACGAGCACCTGCCGCCACGGTGGTCGCGCAACAACCCCGTCGACCTCGCCGGCGGCGAGACCCGCGACACCATCCCCACGGTCATGGAGATCATCGCCAACCACCCCGGGGTCGACGCGCTGGTGTACCTGGGGCTCGGCATCCAGTCGAACCAGGCCAGGATGCTGCGCCAGGGGCCCTTCGCCACCGATCCCGACGTCGAGCGGATCATCGCCTACCACGAGCGCCAGGACACCCGCTTCGCCCAGGCGGCCCACGACGTCTCGGTCGCCACCGGCAAGCCGGTCCTGACCGCGACCGAGCTCGTCGCCGCGTTCCCCGACAACCCGGGCCCGGCGACGGTCCGCGCCACGGGCCGGCTCTGCTATCCGTCGGCGGACCGAGCGGTCACTGCGCTCGGGCACCTGTGGCGGCGCAGCAGGTACCGCCAGCGGCGCGGACTCCCGACCACGCCGCAGGACCGATGAGCGACGAGGACCCGCCCGAGGGCACCGACGGTCGCACACCCGCCGAGCGCGCCGGTGCCACACCGCTCGACCCCGCCAGGTTCCAGGCGAACGCCGGCATGCCCGTGGGGCGTCGACACCGGCCCGAGGGCGCGGGCATCGTCGAGCCCGAGGCCAGCGCCGACGACCCGGTCGTGGTCCGCCGCGCACGCCGTCCGACGGCGGCGCCACGACGACGGGCCGGGGGATCCGGTGCCGTGTGGTTCACACTCGCCGGCGTGCTCGTCGTCGTGGCCCTCGCCGCGGGAGCGCTCGCGATGACGATGCGGGCCGACACCGAGGTTGCATCCGGCAGCGACCCCGAGCTGGTCGCCACCACGCCGGTGCTGTCCGCTCGTCGGGCGCCCGATGGACTCGTGCGTCCGGTCGCCGCCCGCAACCTCCGTGCCGCGGTCGACCCGGTGCTGGCCACCGCGCCCGAGAACACCTGCCTCGAGGTCCGCGACGGCGCCAACGTGCTCGTGTCGCACAAGGCCGACCAGCCGCTGATCCCCGCGTCGAACATGAAGCTGCTCGTCGCCGCGGCGTCGCTCGACCTGTTGGGCGCCGACACGCGGCTCTCGACCCGGTTCGTGACCGACGGCGCGCCGACCGACGGCGCCGTGGTGCGCGGCAACCTGTACATGGTCGGTGGTGGCGACCCGTTGCTGACCACCGACACCTACAACGCCGGTCTCCCGAACGGCGAGCAGCCGGTGACGGACATGGACGACGTCGCCGACCAGATCGCGGCGACGGGCATCACGTCGATCACCGGTGGGGTCGTCGGGGACGGCTCCCGCTACGACGCGGTCCGCACGACGCCGTCGTGGCCCGAGCGATTCTTCACCCAGGGCCAGGTCGCCCCGCTGTCCGCGTTGCTCGTCGACGACGGCTGGCGTTCCGGCGGCGGGCCGGCGGACGACCCCGACGTACACGCGGCGCAGGTGCTCACGGAGCTGCTCGAGGAGCGCGGCATCCAGATCGGTGCACCCGCGTCGAGCGGCGTGGCGCCCGCCGAGGCGGCACTGCTGACCGAGGTGCCCTCGTTGACGATCGCCGAGCTCGTCGGCGAGCTCCTTCGCTTCTCGGACAACACCACCGCCGAGCTGCTCGTCAAGGAGATCGGCGCCGTGAAGGGGGCCGCCGGTTCGACCGCAGCCGGCCTCGACGTGCTGCGCAGCTGGCTCGATGAGTCCGGGCTGCCCGCAGAGGGCGTCACCTTCGACGACGCCTCGGGACTCTCCGACGCGGATCGTGCGACGTGCACCTTCCTCGCCGCAGTGCTCGCCGCCGATGGACCCGACGGCCCCATCGCCGCCGGACTGGCCGTGCCGGGCCAACCCGGCACGCTCGACGACCGCCTGACCGGCGCCGACCTGCGCGACCGGGTGCGTGCCAAGACCGGCACCCTGCGCTTCGCGACCGGGCTGTCGGGCTGGCTGACCACGCGACCGTCGGTGCCGCTCACGTTCTCCATCCTCACGAACACGACGGATCGGCAGATCTCGGCGTCGGACACCGAGCTCCAGGGGCAGCTCCTGACCGCGATGCTCGACTACCCCGCGGCGCCCGATCCCGCCGCCCTCTCGCCGGCTGCTCCCGCACCGCCAGCGGGAGCCTGAGCCGTGGCGCCCACCCGGTCGGCGGCCTTCCCGCTCAACTCTCCGCTGTTGCCGGGCATGGCGCTGCCGTTGCGGATCTTCGAGCCCCGCTACGTGGCGATGGTGCACGAGGTGCTGTCCCGACCCGACCCGTCCTTCGTCGTGGCGCTGATCACGCGGGGCCACGAGGTCGGCGGCGGCGAGGAGCGCTCCGACGTCGGCTGCACCGCCACGATCGTGGACGCGGTCGACCACGGCGGCGATCGCTGGTCGATCCTGGCGGTCGGCACCGAACGTGTGCGGGTCACCAGCTGGCTGCCCGACGACCCGTTCCCGCTCGCCCTCGTCGAGTCCTGGCCCGACCCGGACGGCGGGACGACCGACCAGGAGCTCGTCGACCACATCGACCACATCGAGCTCGAGGCGCTCGACGTCGTCGCGCTCGGTACCGAGCTGGGCCTGCCGCGACCCGAGCCGATGGAGTTCTCGCAGGATCCGACCGCGCGGACCTACCAGCTGGCCACCATCAGCCCCATCGGCGCACACGATCGGCACCGACTCCTGTGCACCCCGACGCTCCGGGAACGGGTCGGTCTGCTCGGTGAGCTCGTCGCGGAGCAGCACCTGCTGCTGCGGGCCCGTCTTGACTTCGGTCGAGGAGGCGACGCGGACGGCGGGGGAGGACGGACCGGCTGAGCGAGCGGTGCTACAAATGGGGCTTCGTCGCAGGAAGGTCTCCCCGTGCCACCATCGTCCGCTGGACTCCCATGGAAGAAGCAGTCCGAGCCCCAGGGCGTCGGCGCACAGGTCACCGACCTCAAGAACCTCGTCGTCGGCTATGCGAAGCAGGAGACCGTCGACCCGCTCAAGACGCTCGGCAGCTACCTCGGCTACGGCATCGCGGGCTCCGTCGCCATCGGCGGCGGCCTGGTCCTGCTCCTGTTGGCGTTGCTCAGGGGACTCCAGGAGCTGACGGTGTTCAACGACCCGTCGCTGACCGGCGACAGCCGATGGTCATGGGTCCCGTACGCGATCACCGCGTTCGTCGCCCTCGTGATCGCCCTGCTGTTCCTGCGCAAGCTCTTCAAGATGCTCGACGACAAGGGAAGCCGATGACCCAACCAGGCGACCGCATCTCGCGGGACGACATCAAGGCCAAGCTCGGAGAGATCCAGGGCGACGCACTCGAGCAGGTCGAGGGCACCAAGAACCAGCTCCTCGCCGTCGGCGCGGGTGTCGGGCTGCTGTTGCTGATCGTGGCGTTCCTGCTCGGCCGCCGCGGCGGTCGACGCTCGTCCGCGGTCATCGAGGTCCGGCGTTCCTGAGGTGTCGTCCTTCTGGAAGTGGCTGTCGGCCACCGCACTGTCCAAGGCGTTCGGCGACGGTCTCGGCGCGGACGTCGCAGGGCGTGGCGTGGTGTACCTCGCCGACAACGTCCGTGAAGCGATCGACAAGGACGACGAGCAGCTCACCCACATCCGGCTCCGCCCCGGCGAGCGGTACACGGTCATCGCCCGCCCGCCGGCGACCCGCGAGGAGCGCAAGCTCGCCGGCCGTCAGCGACACCTCGCGCAACGCCAGCGGAAGGCGACACGCCCGACCCGCAAGCAGCTGCGTGCCGCACGAAAGCTCTCGCGTTCGCAGCGACGACTCGACCGCGCTCGGCCGGGTTCGCGCCGTGAGCGCAAGCGCTCGGCGGTCGAGCACCGGCGCGCCCAGCGCTTCGATGCGGTCACCACTCCGACGCGCAAGCAGGCCCGGCTGACCGCCGAGCTCGCCTCGGCGGATCTGGCGCTCGCGCAGGCTCGCTCCATCAGCTACGAGCGTGCCCGCCAGCGGCGCAAGGGCGCACGGCGACGACCACGGACGACCGTCTACGACTGACCGAAGTGCCGCGCCGGGTGGACTCGGTCCATCATGGGGGCGTGATCGTCAGGCTCAGGAACCCGACCCGTGAGGTGACCCAACCCGGCCCTGCGCTGGTGTCGGTCCTCCTCGAACGACTCGAGCTCAACCGGGAGTCGGTGCTGGTGATCCGCAACGGCACGCTCGTCCCCGGCGACACCATGCTCTCCGACGACGACGAGGTCGAGGTCCGCCCGGTGATCTCGGGCGGCGCCACGTGAAGTGCCGCGTCTGCAAGGGCCCGGCGGTGATCGATGTCCGTCGGGGCAACTCCAACTTCTGCCCGGAGCACTTCACCAAGTTCTGCCGTGACCAGGTCTCGAAGGCCATCGCGGACTTCGACATGGTCCAGCCGACCGACCGCCTGCTCGTCGCGGTCTCCGGGGGCAAGGACTCCCTCGCCGTCTGGGACATGCTCGTCGGCCTCGGCTACCACGCCGATGGCTTCTACGTCGGGCTGGGCATCGGCGACTACAGCGACACCTCGGGACGCCATGCCCGTGCGTTCGCCGAGGAGCGGGGCCTCCGCCTGATCGAGGTCGACCTGGTCGAGCAGTACGGCTTCGACGTCCCGACCGGCTCGCGCGCCGCTCGCCGCGCCCCCTGTTCGGCCTGCGGGACGAGCAAGCGACACCTCTTCGATGCCGCCGCGCTCGAGCACGGCTACGACGTGCTCGTGACGGGGCACAACCTCGACGACGAGGCCGCGGTGCTGTTCGGCAACGTCCTGCGCTGGCAGACCGAGTACCTGGCCCGGCAGATGCCGGTGCTCCCGGCACGGCAGGGGTTCCCCCGCAAGGTGAAGCCGCTGGTGCGACTCTCCGAGCGGGAGACGGCGGCCTACTGCATCGTGAACGGCATCGACTACCTCGTCGACGAGTGCCCGATGTCCGCGGGCAACAAGCACCTCGGCTACAAGGACGCGCTCAACGACATCGAGCTCATGTCGCCAGGGTCGAAGTCGGAGTTCTACTTCGGCTTCCTCCGGCGAGCGGCCGAGCGGTTCCGCGACGGCTCGCTCCCGGACGGAGCGTCGGCCGACGGCGAGCTGGCCGTCGACGACGCGTCCCTCGGACGCTGCACCCGCTGCGGTTCTCCCAGCTCCACCGAGGTCTGCGCCTTCTGCCGCCTGGTGGAGAAGGCGACCCGGCCCGACACACAACCGGTCTCGATCACGAGACCCCCCAGCAGCTCCGGAGCGCGCACCGAATGACCAACCATCTCGCGGACGGCGAGCTCGTCCAGTTCCTCGACGCCAAGGGTCGCCGCTACCAGGTGGTGCTCGAGAGCGGCAAGGAGTTCCACTCGCACTCGGGCTTCGTGCCCCACGACGAGGTGATCGGCCAGCCCGAGGGCACCACCTTCAGGACCACCCGAGGACAGGGCTACATCGTCCTGCGGCCGACGCTGTCGGACTTCATCCTCAAGATGCCCCGCGGCGCGCAGGTGATCTACCCGAAGGACATCGGTCCGATCCTGATGCTCGCCGACATCTCCCCCGGGATGAGGATCCTCGAGTCCGGCGTCGGCTCGGGCGCGCTCTCCACGGCGATGCTGCGCACCGGCGCCGAGATCGTCGGCTACGAGCTGCGGGAGGACTTCGCCAACCGAGCCCGCTCGAACGTGTCGCAGTTCCTCGGTCCCGCCGCGCTCGATCGCTACCACGTCGAGCTGCGCGACTGCTACGACGGCATCGACGCCGAGGAGATCGACCGGGTCGTGCTCGACCTCCCCGAGCCGTGGCGGGTCGTGCCCCACGCGGCGACGGCGATGCGCCCCGGCGGCATCTTCGTCGCCTACACCCCGAGCGTGATGCAGGTCAGCCAGCTGCGAGACGCCCTCGCGGCCTCGCCGTTCTTCGGCGCGGAGACCATCGAGATCATGCAGCGTGGCTGGCACGTCGAGGGCCACGCGGTGCGGCCCGACCATCGGATGGTCGGGCACACCGGCTTCCTCACCCACGCGCGCCTCGGCGCGGCCTGAACACCTCCCCGCGACGTGAACGGGCTCGACCTCGTCCTGGTCCTGCTCGCCGTGGTCGCGGCGGTCGGGGGCTGGCGCCTCGGCTTCCTCCACCGGCTCTCGGGGTGGATCGGCGCCGGCATGGGCCTGGCGCTGGCCATCGTCACGCTCCCGACGGTGGTCGAACGGCTCGGCCTCGACAGCGACACCACGATCTTCCTGGTGTGCACGGCAGTGCTCGTCCTGTTCGCCTCGATCGGACAAGCGATCGGCGCGAGCGTCGGTGCCCGGATGCGCCAAGAGGTCGACACACCCGCCGCACGGACCGTCGACGCGGTCGGGGGTGCACTGCTCGGCATCCTCGGCGTCGGGGTCATCGCCTGGCTCGTCGTCCCGGTCATGGCCGACACCGCCGGCTGGGCGGCGGCGAGCGCCCGTGGCTCGATCATCAGCCGTCTGGTCGACGAGCACCTGCCGGACCCGCCCCCACAGATCGCCGCGCTCGAACGCCAGCTGGCCGGTGGCCAATACCCGCAGCTGTTCACCGGGCTGCGCCAGGCACCCGACACACCACCGCCGCCGACCGGCAGCACCGTCGGGCCCGAGCTGCTCGACCGGGCGGCGCGCAGCGTCGTGCGGATCCAGGGCGAGGCGTGCGACCGGATCCAGTCGGGGAGCGGGTTCGTCGTGCAGCAGGGCGTGGTGGTCACCAACGCGCACGTCGTCGCCGGCACCGACGAGCTCACCCTCGAGACCCCCGACGGAGCGAGCGCCCGGGGTGTCGTGGTGACCTTCGACCCGGCGACCGACCTCGCGCTGGTCGCGACCGACCTGCAGCGGGATCCGCTGCCGGTGAGCGCACCCGTCGTGGGCGATCGTGGGCTGGTGCTCGGCTTCCCCGGTGGCGGCGACTTCGCGCCCTCGCCGTTCGAGGTCGCCGAACGCCTCGACGCCACGGGCTACGACATCTACGACTCCCAGCTCGTCGAGCGCGACCTGCTGGCGCTGTCGAGCCAGCTCGAACCGGGCGACTCCGGCAGCGCCGTCCTGCGCGACGACGGCTCGGTGATCGGGGTCGCCGTCGCCGTCGCGCCGGACCAGCCGCTGGTCGCCTACGCACTCGACGCGGGCGAGCTCGAGTCGCTCGGGGCGGACGCGGACGGCAACCGCGTCGACACCGGCCCCTGCATCCGCTGAACCGCCACGGGACGACATCCCCGCCCCGTGGGCCCGCACTGGTTACCGTCGGGGCAGTTCCACGAGGAGGACGAGACGATGTCCGATCAGCACCCACCCGACGGCGAGCCGACGGGAGAGCAGTGGGGGGTCGACCCACAGGGCCCCGACCCGTACGCGGCCGACCCCGTCGGTCCCGACGGCGAGCCCACCACGGTGCTCCCGCCGTCGACCCAGCAGTACCCGGTGCAGCACCCCACCGAGCTGCCGAACGATCCGAGCACCATCGCGCCGGCCGGCGTGCCGCCCACGCCGGCGCCGCAGCCCCAGGCCAGCTCCGGTGTGCCCGGCTGGGCGGTCGGCATCATCGTGCTGCTGGTGATCGTCGTCGGTCTGGTGGTCTTCCTGGTCATGCGGGACGACTCGAAGGATCCGGCCGACACGACGACGTCGAGCACCACCACGGAGTCGACGACCTCGACCCCCGAGACCACGACGAGTCGAGCCGAGACGACCACGACCCGTCTCCAGACGACCACCACGCGGGCCGAGACCACCACGACCATGGCGACGACCACGACGATGGAGCCGACCACGACCACCGAAGCACCGGAGCCGCCGCCCGAGCAGCCCTGATCCGGCCGGCAGCGCCCGAACCGGGACCTGCCCACAGAACTGCGAC
>JAFAFN010000209.1 GCA_023423475.1 Actinomycetes bacterium
GCCCAGTCCTACGTGGTGACCGGCATCCCGTTCACCGGCGGCGACACGACGGGCGCGCTCGCGTTGATCGAGGACAGATCGCTGCAGCGGCGCACCGAGACGGTCCGGCGTGACTTCGTGGCCAACATCAGCCACGAGCTCAAGACCCCGATCGGCGCCCTGGGCCTGCTCGCCGAGACCATCCGCGACGAGCCCGACATCGAGGTCGTCGCACGTCTGGCCGAGCGCATGATCACCGAGGCCGACCGGGCGGGCTGCACCGTCGACGATCTGCTCGAGCTGTCCCGCATCGAGTTCGGCGACGACGCCGAGTTCGGCGACGTGCACGCCATCTCGATGGTCGGCGAGGCGGTCGGACGGATCGCGACCGCTGCGGAGAACGCGGGGGTCGAGGTGTCCGTCGAGGTCGACCCGGAGCTGGTGCTGCACGGGGACCGCCGTCAGCTGGTGTCCGCCATGTTCAACCTGCTCGACAACGCGGTGAAGTACTCGCCGCCCGACTCCGAGGTGATCGTCGCTGCGCTGGCGAGACCGGACGAGGACCGCATCGAGCTCAGCGTCGCGGACGCCGGCATCGGGATCCCGCGCCGCGACCTCGACCGCGTCTTCGAGCGCTTCTACCGCGTCGACCGAGCCCGGTCGCGCGGCACCGGCGGGACTGGGCTCGGCCTCGCGATCGTCCGGCACGTCGCGAGCAACCACCACGGCGAGGTCTCGGTCGACTCGACCGAGGGCGTCGGTTCCACCTTCACGCTCTCGCTGCCACGACCCGACATCACTCCGGTGTCGGTCCTCCACACGTCCGGCACCCCGGACCTCTCCCTGTCAGGTGAACCATGAGTACCTCCACCATCAGCGTGCTGCTCGTCGAGGACGAAGAAGCCTTCATCGACGCGCTGACCGTCGGGCTCCGACGCGAAGGGTTCGTGGTCGAGGTGGCCCGCGACGGCGCCGAGGCGCTGGACCGCTTCGACGAGGTGCAGCCCGACCTGGTGCTGCTCGACGTCATGCTGCCGACCGTGTCGGGCATCGACGTCTGCCGCGAGCTGCGCCGCCGCACCGACGTCCCCATCATCATGGTCACGGCCAAGGCGGCCGAGATCGACACCGTGGTGGGGCTCGAGGTCGGTGCGGACGACTACGTCACCAAGCCCTATCGACTGCGGGAGCTGGTCGCCAGGATCCGAGCCGTGCTGCGACGCCGCCAGCACGGCGGCGAGTCCCCGCTCGACGAGCACGAGGTGATCCGTCTCGACGGCGTCGAGCTCGACACCGACAGCCACGAGGTGCGGGTGCGCGACGAGGTGGTCAACCTGCCGCTGAAGGAGTTCGAGCTGCTCGCCATCCTGATGGAGAACGCGGGACGGGTGCTGCAGCGTTCGACGCTCATCGACCGGGTGTGGGGCAGCGACTACGTGGGGGACACCAAGACCCTCGACGTCCACGTGAAGCGACTGCGCTCGAAGATCGAGGACGACCCGTCCGCCCCGGTGCGCATCGTGACGATCCGCGGACTCGGCTACAAGTACGCCGCCGCACGCTGAAGACCCGACCGCCGAGAAACCCGGTGTCGGCGGGCACCCGTACGATGGTCCCGTGATGTCCGGAGCCCCACCGCCGCGTCGCCCCGGACGGACCGGTCGTGTCGGGCGCTCGGGCGGCATCGACACCTCGACGCCCTTCGGTCGGCTCGCGCTCACCCACGTCCTCGCGACGAGCGGCGACGCGCTCGTCGCGCTCGTGCTCGCCGGCTCGTTGTTCTTCTCGCTCGACCCGGCCGGCGCCCGCTGGCGCATCGCGCTCTACCTGCTCTTCACCATGGCGCCGTTCGCGGTCGTGGGGCCGTTCATCGGTCCTGCGATGGATCGGGCCAAGGGCGGGCGTCGTTGGATGCTGATCGGTTCGACCGTCGGCCGGGCCCTGGTGGCGCTGCTCATGATCTCGAGCGTGGGGTCCGACAGCCTGCTGCTGTTCCCCGAGGCGTTCGCCATGCTGGTGCTCGCCAAGTCCTACTCGGTGGCCAAGGCGGCGATCGTGCCGACGGTGGTCCAGGGCGATCATGCGCTCGTCGAGGCGAACTCCAAGCTCCAGCTGCTCTCGGGCATCGCCGCGTTCGCCGCGGGTCTGCCCGGCGCGTTGATCCTCTGGCTGTTCTCACCCGGCGCGGTGGCCTTCCTGTGCGCCCTCGTCTTCGGCGCCGCTGCGGTCGCGTCGCTCCGCGTGCCCGTCACGACCGTCGCGGTGGCACCCGAGGGCGCCGAGGAGAAGGCCGAGCTGCGCAGCGCCGGCGTGCTGTCGGCGGCCTCCGCCATGGGCACGCTGCGGTGGGTCGTCGGCTTCGTCACCTTCCTGCTCGCCTTCGCGCTGCGCGGCGCCGACACCACGCCGGCGCGCGGGTCCGTCACCGGCCGCGCGGTCGCCATCCCGGGCGCCACCGTCGACATGGCCGAGCTGGTGCCCGAGGGCGCGCCGCCGGTGTGGCACTTCGGCGTCGTCGTCGCGCTGACCGGCATCGGCGGCCTGCTCGGCGCGGCGATCGCCCCCACCATCCGGCGGAAGGTCGACGAGGAGTACCTGCTGCTCGGGGCCGTCCTCACCGCGGGCCTCGGCGGACTGTGCGGGCTGCTGCTCGTCGGGCTGCCCGGTCAGGCGATGCTGGCGCTGCTGGTCGCGGTCGCCGCCTCGTCGGGCAAGCAGGCCTTCGACGCGGTCGTCCAGCGGGACGCACCAGATGCGAACCGCGGCCGGTCCTTCGCCCGCTTCGAGTCCCGGTTCCAGGTCATCTGGGTGCTCGGCGCCGCGGTGCCGGTGCTCATCGCGATCCCGACCAGGGTCGGCGGAGTGGTCGTCCTGGTGCTCGCCGCGGCAGCGGCCGCGTTCTTCGCGGTGGCCATGCGGGCGGTCGCCCACGGGCAGGCACCTCCGCGACTCCCCGACGCCCGACGTATCCGCCACGAGGTCCGGACCCGTCGCCGCCGTCAGGGCCAGCCACCCGAGTCGCAGCCGCCACCCGAGTCGCAGCCGCCTCCCGAGTCGGGGCAGGCCGAGCCAGATCCGCCAGCAGCGGGTCCGGCCGATCCGGTCTAGGAGATCCCGGCGTCGGGGTCGTCGAGGTCGAGGAAGTCGGGGATCTCGAAGACGACCTCGTCGTCGAGCGAGATCTCGGCGGACTCGATGCCCACCCGCGCCAACCAGAGTCCGGGCGCGTCCAGCTCGGCCTGCGTGGGCAGGTGCTCGGCGTCCTTCCAGAGCGCATCGAGCGCGTCGGCGCCGGCACGCTCCACGATGCCGGTCACGAACCCGGCGCCCCGGTCGAAGGTCGCCTGGGAGAGCTCGAGACCGAAGAGCCGCTCGACGAACCTGCTCGACGGCGCGGCCTCGACCCGTCGACGGCGCAGTGCTTCCGACACCCGGTCGTAGTCGGGGATCAGCCGGGCACCGATCTGGTCGAGCACCCAGTCCACGTACCCCTCGATCGCGGCGACGACGGCGTCGAGCTGTGGCATGATGCGGCGCTGCTCGTCGGACTGCATCGCGCCGAGCAGGGCCTCGGGGTCACCGGCGAGGCGCTGCAGGGCCTCGAGCTCGGGCTCGGAGCCGCCCAGGTCGTCCCCGACGCCGAGGTCGCGGAGGCGGCGCTCGATCGCCTCGGGATCCTGGCTGAACGCTGAGACGTAGTCGCGCAGGAGCGAGTCGAGCCGGGCCCGGACGTGCGGTGTGCAGAGGATCTGATGGTGCACGACGTCGGAGATGCAGACCCACAGGCGGATGCCGTCCCTGGGCAGGCTCCAGTCGTCCGCGAACTCGTCGACGTTCGACAGCACCAACGTGAGGGGGCCGCCGTCGGGCCGGGGGAGCGGGAGCTCGTAGTGCCCGAGTGCTCGACTCGCCAGGTGGCCCGCGGTGCTGCCGGCCATCATCCCGAGCAGCATCGGGCCCATCATCGACATCATCTGGGCGATCAGCGCGTCCGGCGGCATGCCGGGGATCTGGGGCAGTCCGAGGTCCGGCATGCCCTCGCCGTCGGTGTCGAGCTCGCCGAGCTGAGCCTGCAGCGCGGCGCTGATCGAGCCCGAGAGCTGCTCGAGCAGGGGGCGCTCGTCGTCGAGGAACCGCTTGGCCCACTGGGTCCGGTTCAGCGGCTCGAGTCGGACGGCGTCGTCGACGCGGCGACCGGTCACCTCGGCGACCTGGAGCTCCGCGACCCGGGCGAGCTGCTCGACCTCTGCCCGCAGCAGCGGGTCGACGTTGGCCTCGGTCCGGCCCTCGTTCGCGATGGATCCTGCCAGCTGCGCCGCGGTGTCCCAGCTGCCCCCGCCCTGACCGGAGAACATCCGTGAAAGGTCCTGGAGGAAGAAGCTCATGGCCTCGAACGGGTTGTCGTCGCCCGATGGGTCCGGCCCGTTGGGCCCCGAAG
>JAFAFN010000233.1 GCA_023423475.1 Actinomycetes bacterium
CGTCGAGGTCCTCGTCGCGATCGTCGTCCTGAGCATCGCTGTGGTCGGCGTGGTCACCGCCACGATGACCAGTCTTGCGACCAGCTCGGCGACGCGCACGCGGTCCGAGCTGAACGCGCTCGCGACATCGTTCTCGGAATCCTTGAAGGGGCTCCCGTACCAGACCTGTGCGACGACGGCTGACCGTTACTGGGAACCGTTCGCCGAGGAGCAGCAGCGGGCGCCGGCATCCGAACGGCTCCTCCGGGGCGGGGCAACTGCGACCATCCTGTCGATCGAGGACAACTCGCCGGCATCCTCCACCTGCCCGGTCGGCGACTCCGGAAGTCAGCTCATCACCTTCGAGGTGTCGCTGCGCGGGAGGACCCGCGAGGGGCAGTTGGTGAAGCGGAACCCACGCCTCGCGGCTCCGCCGCCGCAGATCGACTTCACCTATCGCCAGATCTCGCCGATCAACGACAGCCTCGTGAGCTACCAGTTGACGCCGGATGTCGACTCGACCGTCGGCTTCTACCGGTTCGAGTGGTTCTGCAACGCCGACTGGGCAGCCGAGAGCCCGCAGGGCACACCCACCGCGCCGGACCACGAGACCAATCACCAGACCGAGTTGGCGACGTGCCTGAACTATGTCGCGCCGGTCCTGCCGGAGCAGCGATTCGTTGTCATGGCGATGCGTGCGACGGACCTCGCCGGCGTGACCTACCCCGTCGTCTGGTACGAGGTCGAGCTGCCATCGACATCGATCGGCGTCCCGTTGCCGACCGCACTCATCCACCAGGTGTCGAACCCGTCCTGCGCGCCTGACGAGAGGTGTCAGGCGAACACCGACGTCGTCCTGAGCGGACGGGACAGCATCGCCGGCGCGGGCCGGACGCTCGTGCGCTGCTCCTGGAACCTCGGTGACGGTTCGCCGCCGGTGGTGGTGACCGGCAGCGACTGCGGAAGTGAGGCACACGCGGTCACACACCAGTACGTCGGTGAAGGGGTCTACACCGTGACCCTGACGGTGACCGACGACGTCGGACAGTCGGATTCGGACACCCGCTCGATCTACATCGACGGTCCCCCGATCGTCCGCCCGACGGTGGTCGTCGCCGGCTCCATCAACGGCGGCGCCAACTCGACGACGCTCGCTGGGGTCAGCCCTCAGCGGGTCCAGTTCACGTCGGCCGGTACCACCGGCAACGGCGGTGCGACGATCACCTCGTACAGCTGGGACTTCGGTGACGGCTCGGCTCCCGCCACCGGTCCGGCGCTCACCGCGCCGCTTCACGAGTTCACCGCGCCGAGTCGCGACGCGAACTGCGATGGCGGTCGTCGAGGCCACCAGGTGCGGCTCACCGTCACCGACTCCAACAACATCCGGAACTCGGCCGTGATGTGCGTGACGATCGACGAGCTGTCGCCGCCGCCGCGCATCGTGACGACCGGCAACCGCACGGGTCTCGAGTCGTTCATCCCGCTGCGTGTGTATGTGGAGTACAGCTTCCAGTGGGAACCCATCCCGATGTCACCCGGCACCCCTGGTGCCGACATCTGGATCGAGATCCGCGTCTCGAGTCGCTTGGGCACGTCCTGCTTCATGGACAGCACCACGCACCGGATCAACAATGTGCAGCCGGCCCAGGGAGCATCCGTCGGACGCGGCTCGTTCCGCTACTACAGCTTCGGTGAGCTCATCGACAACTGGTTCAGCAACCTGCGCAACTGCATGTTCGAAGCCCAGACAGTGCGGGTGTACCAGGGGGTGACCTACCGGTCGCCCTGGTCCGAGCCGCAGCCGTTCAGGCAATGAAGGCGAGAGGGACGGTCGTGGGCGAGCTCCACCAGGAAGAACAGAACAGGTCCGGTCGACTCGATCTGCGCTCGGCGCGGGGTCAGGGCGGAATGACGCTCGTCGAGACGTTGCTCGCCGTCGCGGTCGCGGGACTCGTCCTGTCGGGAATGGCGGCCTGGGGCTTCGCCACGATGAACGCGCAGGCAGCGACGCGTCGGCAACTGGCTGCTGCGAACATCACCTCACAGGTCAACACGAAGTACCTGCGCGACGTTGCCGGCGCGCAGTTCGCGGTGGCCTCACAAGGTCCCTTGAGCGCGTCGGGTCACCAGCTCTTCGACTGCCCGGGGGGCGGCGACGGTGCGGCGACGTCGGCCGACCAGATCAAGGTGGTGATGGTCACGCCTGGGGATCGGCGCGTCGTGTACACGCTGGTCGACACCGGGAACGGTGAGGGACAGACGCTCTTCCGTCGGGAGTGCGCGAACCTGAAGTCCATCGCCGGCGGGTACACGGCATCGCTCACGTCCGGGGATCCGAGTCTGAGCGATCCGGTCGAGCACTTCCTGAACGACCCGACCGACCTGTCGGGCACGACGTCGTCGGTGGTGGTCGAGGGCGTGCGCCAGGTGGACCTCTCGGACATCGAGTCGTCCTGTCCCCCCGAGCGTGGGACCACGTCGGACTACGACACGAACTGCAAGACGTTGCGCATGATGCTGCAACTCGAGAACCGGTCCGAGCCCCTCGTGTTCGAAGCGACTCGCCGTACCGATGTGTACTGCGCGCCCACGTGTCTGCCGACGGCGGCCTTCACGGTGTCGGACGCCGCCGGACAGCCGCTGTCGGGGACCGGCCGGGGTGACACGTTGCAGTTCGACGCGACCATCTCGTCCGATCGGCGGGGCGACTACCGGCCGCCGGGCCAGACCGAGGCCTACTACGCGGACTCTCTCAACGCGGCGCAGCGGCTCTACTACCACTGGGACTTCGACACTCCCGAGATCCCTGGTGACGATTCGACCAAGTGCGACCCGAGCGTGCCGAGCGTCTTCGGTGTCGAGTACCCGGACACCGATCCGCCGACTCCCTACGACGCAGCCCAGGATGTCGACAACGCGGATCCGATCCAGTCCTTCACCTTCGACCGTGCTTGCGACTACACGGTCACGTTGACGGTCACCAACGCCAGCGGCCGTTCGCACTCCTTCCAACAGACCATCGGGGTGGCGGGTGTTTCTCCACGTGCCGAGATCCTCGGAGGTCCGCGTTCTGCGGTCCGCAACGAGCAGCTCAACTTCAACGGCATCATGGCCACCTACGAGGGAACGCTTGATCCCGCCAGGTCGAGTTGGAACTTCGGTGACGGCAGTCCGCTGGTCCCA
>JAFAFN010000250.1 GCA_023423475.1 Actinomycetes bacterium
GATGTCGTTGTCGATCGTCTTGGGCACGCCGATGCAGGGGATGCCGTCGGCCTGGAGGTCGCGTGCGGCGCTGAGCGAGCCGTTGCCGCCCACCACCACGAAGCCGTCGAGTCGGTGGCGTTCGACTGCGTCACGTACCCGCTCGACGCCGTCGTCGAACTGGTACGGCTGGATCCGCGAGGTGCCCAGGATCGTGCCGCCCCTGGGGAGGATGCCGCGGCACCGCTCGATGTCGAGCACCTCCCAGTCGTCCTCGAGCACACCCTTCCAGGCGTCGTGGAAGCCGATGACGGACCCGTCGTAGGTCCGCTGGGTCTTGCGGACGACGGCCCGGATGACGGCGTTGAGTCCGGGGCAGTCGCCGCCGGAGGTGAGGATCCCGATGCGCATCGCCGGATCCTACGGTGGGCGATCGTCGGGGCGGGAGGCTTCGCGCCGCTGTTCACACTGCGTACATTGTCCCCCCATGTCGAGTGCTCCGTCCGCCTCCCCCATCGTCATCGCGATCGACGCCGGCACCACCGGCGTCCGGGCCTTCGCGGTCGACGAGCTCGGCGCTCCGGTGGGTCGGAGCTATCGCGAGTTCACCCAGCACTTCCCGCACCCCGGCTGGGTGGAGCACGACGCCGCGGAGATCTGGGACGTGACCTGCACCGTGCTCGACGAGCTGGTCCGCGAGCTCGGGCGCCCCGTCGCCGCGATCGGCATCACCGACCAGCGCGAGACGGTCGTCGCCTGGGACCGGAGCACGGGCGAGCCTCGTCACCGCGCCATCGTGTGGCAGGACCGTCGCACCGCCGAGCGTTGCGACGAGCTGGCCGAGGCGGGCGCCCTTCCCCTGGTGCGCTCGACGACCGGACTCGTGCTCGACCCGTACTTCTCGGCCACGAAGATGGAGTGGCTGCTGCGCCACGGCGGTGTCGAGGACGACGACGACCTCCTGTTGGGCACCATCGACTCCTGGATCATCTGGAACCTCACCGGCGGCGCCGCGCACGTCACCGACCCGTCGAACGCGAGCCGCACGATGCTCTACGACATCCGGGCGGGACAGTGGTCCGACGAGCTCTGCGACCTCTTCGCCATCCCGCGTCGAGCGTTGGCCGACGTCGTCGCGTCCTCGGGTGTCGTGGGAACCACCGTCGATGGCTGCGGTGTCGCTGCGGGCGTCCCCGTCGCGGGGATCGCCGGGGACCAACAGGCGGCGCTGTTCGGCCAGGCGTGCACGCGACCCGGCATGGCGAAGAACACCTACGGCACCGGCTCGTTCGTCCTGATGAACATCGGCGAGCACCTGCCGGAGCCGTCCGAGGGCCTGCTGAGCACGGTGGCGTGGAGCGTGCCCGCGCGGATCCTCGGCGGCGAGGGCGACGGCCTGGTCACGCACTACGCGCTCGAGGGCGCGATCTTCGTGACCGGCGCCGCGGTGCAGTGGCTGCGCGACGGGCTCGACCTGATCCAGGACGCGGCCGAGATCGGCCCGCTCGCCGAGTCGGTCGACGACACGGGCGGCATGGTCATCGTGCCGGCCTTCACCGGACTGGGCTCGCCGTACTGGGATCCGTACGCGCGGGGCACGATCATGGGGATCACCCGCGGCGTCGGTCGCGCCCACCTGGCCCGTGCGGTGGTCGAGTCGATGGCCTTCCAGACCCGCGACGTGGTGGACCAGATGGCGGCGAGCGCCGGCCGACCGATCGACGAGCTGCGCGTCGACGGTGGCGCGGCGGTCATGCCGCTGCTGCTCCAGCTGCAGGCCGACCAGCTGGGCGTACCCGTGACCCGCTCCGCTGTCGCCGAGACCACCGCGCTCGGCGCCGCCTACCTGGCCGGACTCGGCACGGGCATCTGGGCGACTGCGGACGACGTGGGCGAGCGATGGGCCCACGACGCACGCGTCGAGCCGGCCGACGGCATCCGCGACACCGCCGACGCCGCGCACCGGGAGTGGCTCCGCGCGGTCGAACGGTCCCGCGACTGGGACTCCCACTGATTCAGTCGAGCGGATCGAGCTGCCAGGTCCAGTGCTCGCCGTCGGCGGACACCGACACCTGCCAGGCGAAGCGATCCCCTGCGGCGACCTCGCGTGCCTCGGACAACGGCAGGAACCCGTGGGACCAGCTCGACTCGGTACGCGGCGGCATGTTGTCGACGGTGACCCCCGGGCACAGCAGCGAGTCGAACCAGCACGCCAGACCGTGCAGGACGCCCGGGCGATCGATCTGCAGCTGCCCCGCGCCGACGATCGTGTCGTCGACCGCCGTCCTCAGGTCGACGTCCGCCACGAGCTCCGGCTGGCCCATCAGGTGCTGCGGCCCGAGCTCGGCGAACCACAGGGTCGCGGCGGCCCGTTCGAAGGCTGCGGTGTAGTCGTAGGGCAGGGAGGGCGACCGCCAGTCGGACACCAGGACGTGGTCGTCGAAGGTCTCGACCGCTGCGACCCACAGACGCAGCCGCTGCGGCAGGAGCGCTGCGCCCGGTCGCAACAGCCGTCGGCGGGCATCGAAGGTCCACGCGACGATCCCCTCGTCGAACCCCGCGTTGCCGATCGTCTCGGAGATGAGCACGTCCGCTCGTTCGGGGAGTCCGACCTCGAGCGACCAGCCGGCGAGGAACTCGATCCGATCCGCGAAGCCGTTGTCGACGGCGAGCTCCCTTGCCACCTCGATGATCGGTCCACCCTCGATGGCGTAGACCTTCGCGGCTCCCGCCTCGCAGGCCATGAACGACAGGACACCGCTGCCGCAGCCGATGTCGACCACGACATCACCCGGCTGCACCGTGGCGTCGATCGCACGTCGGAACGCGTCCATGCGGGCGACGTCGTGCAGCATGCTCAGGTGGTAGTCGAGCACGGTCGAGTGCGAGGCGTCGCGCTGCCAGGCGAGGCTTCCGGGCAGGTGCGCCATGGCGTGAAGCTACCCCTCTGACGGTGTCGTCGAGGACGGCGACCTGCGGCTGGATCGACGGCTGCGATCGACAGCCGGATCAGATCAGCGCGGCGAGCCCCTCGAGCACGTCCTGCTCCCTGCCGCGCAGCGGCGACGCATGCCGTGACACCACGAGCGCGAGCCCCGAGTCCGGCAACGTGGCGACGGCCAGGTCACCGAGATCGAGCGATGCATCGTCGACCGTGGCGCCGAGCACGAAGGCACAGAGCCAGCCCTCGGACGGGACGTCGTCACCAGCTGCACTGATGATCCGCGAGCCGGTCGGGTCGACCAGCGCGACCCAGTCCGCTCCGAGCAGCGAGAGTGCTCCGGCGACGAGCGCCTCGAATCCGTCGACGCCGTCACCGGCGAGTCGGATGGAGCGGGCGATGCGCAGCGCGGTGACCGCGGGGTCCGGAGGTGGACCCGAGAGCGGCCGGATGTTCTCGACGTCGACGCCCTCGACCTCTCCGATCTCGGCGAGCAACAGGTCGACGAGGCCGTCGTCGGGCATGTCGATGACGAGCTCGTCGACGGCACGTCCCGCGCCGCGTTCGATGATGTCGATCCCGATGACGTCGGCCTTGACCGCGCCGACTCGACTGGCGACGGCGCCCAGTGCGCCGGGGCGATCGGGCAGCCAGACTCGGATGATGTAGGCAGGCACGGCGGCCAGCGTAGTGACCTCACGTGTCGGGGTTGTTTCCGGTCCGTGAAGGTGCCCGCTGCCTCGATGCTGTCGGTGACGCCGGGGCAACTTGACCGATCGGTCAAGGACGTTTGGTATCGTGACCCCGATGTCACGACGTCTCACGCCCAGGGGCAAGGAGCGCAGGGCCCAGCTCCTCGAGTTCGCCTCGGCGCGTTTCGCCGAGGACGGCTACCACTCGACGTCGGTGGCCGACATCGTCGACGGCCTCGGCGTCGGCAAGGGCGTCTTCTACTGGTACTTCTCGTCGAAGGAAGAGCTCTTCATCGAGATCCTGCGCACGTCGCAGAACGACATGCGTCGCCGGCAGCAGCGAGCGATCTCGGACGAGTCCGACCCGGTCAAGCAGGTCGAGCTCGGCATCCGCGCCGGCGTCGCGTGGCTCGCGGAGCACAATGACCAGCGCCGGTTGTTCGAGTTCGCCCGCACCGAGTCCGCATTCGCCTCGGCGATGAAGGCAGGACAGAAGGTGCTGGTCGCGGACGCCGTGGCCTACCTCACCGTGGCGATGGCCGACGGCCTGATCCCGGACCGCGACCCGGAGTCGCTGGCCCTGGCCATCATCGGCGTGTCGAACCAGCTGACGAGGGTGTACATCGACAGTCGGGGCGAGGACCCGGATCGTGTCGCCGACATGGTGGTCGACTTCTGCCTCGAGGGCATCGGGGTGGGCGCACGGCGCTGACGAGCCGCGTCGCGGGCTCAGCCGAGCTTGGTGAGGGCCCGCTTCAGGCTGCGGGTCGCCTGGTTGATCCGCTGCTCGTTCTCGATGAGCGCGAACCGAACGTTGCCCTCGCCGCCGGGGCCGAAGCCCACGCCGGGTGACAGCGCGACGCCTGCCTCCCTGACCAGGAACGAGCAGAACTCGACCGAGCCCATCTCTCGGTAGGGCTCGGGGATCGGCGCCCAGGCGAACATGGTGCCCATGGGCGGCTCCATCTCCCAGCCGATGCGGGACAGGCCCGCGCAGAGCGCGTCGCGGCGCTTCTGGTAGATCTCGTTGACCTCGACCGGGAAGTCCTGCATCTCGTTGAGCGTCACCGTCGCGGCGATCTGGATCGGCTGGAACGTGCCGTAGTCGAGGTACGACTTGAGCTTGGTGAGGGCGGCGATGACGTCCGGGTTGCCCAGCAGGAACGCCATGCGCCAGCCGGCCATCGAGAAGGACTTGGTCATCGAGTACAGCTCGACCGCGACTTCTTTCGCGCCTTCGGCCTGCAGGATCGACGGCGGTCGGTAGCCGTCGAAGCCCAGGTCGGCGTAGGCGTTGTCGTGGACCAGGATGACCTGCTTCTCGCGGGCGAAGTCGACGACCCGCTGCATGAACGCGAGGTCGACGCAGGTGGTCGTCGGGTTGTGCGGGAAGGACAGCACGATGACCCGCGGCTTCGGATGGGAGTACTCCCACTGCTCGACCATGTTCTCGAAGAACTCGTCACCGGTGCCGAGCGGGATCTCTCGCACGTTCGCACCGGCGAAGAGCGGTCCGAAGATGTGGATCGGGTAGCTCGGCGAGGGCACGAGGGCGACGTCGCCCTTCTCGAGCAGCACCCACATGAGGTGGCTGAAGCCCTCTTTCGCGCCGATGGTCGAGATGACCTCGGTCTCGGGGTCGATGTCGACGCCGAAGCGGTGCTGGTAGTAGCCCGCAGCGGCTTCACGCAGCTTGGGCAGGCCACGCGAGGACGAGTACCGGTGGTTCCGCTCGTTGTGGGCGGCCTCGCAGAGCTTGTCGACGGCGATCTCCGGCGAGGGCAGGTCCGGATTGCCGAATCCGAGGTCGATGATGTCGGCACCCTCGCGCCGGGCGGCCACCTTCAGGCTGTCGATGATCGTGAAGACGTACGGCGGCAACTCGGTGATGCGGCGGAACTCCATGGCCCGAAACTACCCCGCCGGTCAGCTGCGCCCCGAACTGCTTTCGTGTGACGCCAGGCGCTGCGCCCCGAGCACCGCGGCGCCGATCGCGCCGGCATCGGGGCCGTCGGGAGCGACCAGGATCCGGCTCGAGCGGTCCTTGACCGCGGACGGGTGGTCGTCGTCGAGCGCACGCGTGACGAGCTCCAGCAGGAGGGCTCCGTGGCGGCTCACTCCCCCGCCGATGACGATCACCTCGGGGTCGAGCAGCACCAGCAGGTTGGCGATCCCCACCGCGACGTACCCGGCGTAGCGCTCGAAGATCTCGAGCGCACCGGGGTCACCGTGTGCGAGCAGCTCGGTGACGTGCTCACCACGGACGTCGTCGAGCGAGCCGGCGAGCTCCAGGACCGCAGGGGCCCGACCCTCGGCCGCGGCGGTGCGGGCCAGGCGTTCCAGTCCGGTGCCCGACGCATACAGCTCCCAGCAGCCTCGCTGACCGCAGGCGCAACGGGGTCCGGCCATGTCGATCGTCATGTGTCCGGGCTCCCCGGCGAAGCCGTTCGCGCCGCGCAGCAGCCGGTGGCCGATGATGATGCCGCCACCGATGCCCGTGCCGAGGGTGACGGCGACCAGGCTCTGCGCTCCGGGCTCGGCGAGCGCATGGGTGGCGACGGCGACGCAGTTCGCGTCGTTGTCGACCACGGAGGGGATGTCGAAGCGCTCCTCGAGCAGCGTCGCCACGTCGACTCCGACGAGACCGGCCGAGTTCGGCGCGGTCCGCACGACGCCCACGCGGTCGACGAACCCGGCCAGGCCGACGCCGATCGCAGCGGGTCGACGACCGTCCGCCCGTGAGAGCAGCGCAGCGACCGCGGCCTCGATCTGATCGACCGCCTTGATCGAGTCCGCCTCGGAGACCACGAGCTCGCGATCGAGCACCTCCGGTGGGTGCTCGGCGGACAGCTCGATGAGCAGGGCCAGGGTCTTGGTGCCTCCGACGTCGACCCCGATGACGTGCTGCACCGGGCGCCGTCGGTCGTCCGGTCCCATCATCGGGTCCCTCGTCGGCGGTCGTCTCGGCGCATCATGGAGGGGCAGTCGATCACAACCTCCCGGCTGCGGCCAGCCGTTCCGCTCAGAACGTCGCGAACGCCGCCGTCGAAGGATCGACCGCTCCCAACGAGCCGTCGTCCGCCTCGGCGAGCACGATCACCTGCACGAGGTCCGACATCGCCTGGAGCCGTTCCAGCACCCGTACCGCACTGCCCGGTTCGTCGGGCAGGCCGTCGACGAGCAGCGGGACGGCGCCGGCGAAGGAGACCGACCGCTGAGCTGCGAGTCGCGACACGACGGTCCAGGCCGGGTCGGGATCGGGGCCGGCGACCGGAGCCACCGTCTCGGGTCGGTAGGGCGGCGGCTGGTCGGCCCCGACCTGATCGGCCCCAACCTGATCGGACGGCGCGTGATCGGACGGGACCGCAGAGGTGAAGTGCTCCGCGGTGGCGATGGCAGCGAGCAGCGCCCGCTCCTCATCGCGGACCACGAGCTCCTGCTCACGCAGCTCGGCGATCGCCGCGGTCGCCACCTCGTGGGACCGAACCCGCTCCTCGGCGAGCGAGAGCCGGTCGAGCGCTGCGTCCAGCTCGGCCTCGAGCTCGGCCCACCTCGTCATGTCCGGATTGGGGTCGCCTTCGGCATCGAGGGCAGCGACCTCGGCACCCAGCTCCGTGGCGCGGGCACGGGCAGGTCCCAGCGCCCGTTCGACCCGTTCGTGCCAGCGGGTCCACCCGGTCGCCGCCTCGAGCAGCTCGGGAGCCGGCACCGTCGAAGGGTCGCGCGGGAACGCACCCACCGGCACGGTCTCGGGCCGCGTCGCACCGTCGTCGCCGGGCCAGTCCACGGTGTTGTCGATCAGCACCGCCCGGAGGCGATCGACCGCCGCCACGACCTGTGGGGCGTCCTCGGCGACCGCAGCCACGCGTCGGTGCCGGAGCTCCTCGGTCGTCGAGTAGACGAGCTCGGCCAGGTCCTCGACGTCGTCGGGCACGTGGCTCGTCCCTGCCAGCGTCATGGCCCTCGGATCGCCCAGGTAGGACAGCGACTCGACCAACGTCGAGGCGAGCTCCGCCCCGGCGCGCTCGACCGTGGAACGGTCGGGCAGCTCGGAACGCAGCTCCTCGACCTCGGCCTCGATCCGCTCCGATCGGAGCTGTGCGGAGTCGACCCGACCGATGCGTTCCATCTCGGCGCGCAGGGACGGGATGCCCATCACGTAGGCGCTGTAGGTGTCGTAGCCGAGCTGCTCGAGCAGGACCGCCTCCTCGGCACGGAGCTCCGAGACCCGACGCTTGTTGCGAGAGGCACCGAGGCGTCCGGAGCGGTCGCCCACCGAGAAGATCTCGTCGCGCACCGCCTCGAGACGTGCCACGACGTCGGGGTCGACCGCACCGGGCCGCATCTGCCGTTCGGCCGAGCGCGTCGCCTCGACCGCTTCGTCGAGGCGCTGGGACGCTTCACGTTCGCGCAGCTGCAGCGTCGTGCGTCGTGCGACGAGCTCACGCGCGGTGACCAGCAGCCCCTCGAGGCGGTCGGCCAGTCCGATCGCGACCGGATCGAGCTCGGTCGGAGGTTCCAGCGCCCGGACGAGCGCCTCTGCGGCGGCACGCACTGCCGGGGCGTCGAGGCGTTCGGCGCGTTCGATCCACTCGACCACCGACGACCGTCGGGTGAGCAGGTCGGCCCGGCGTTCCGCGCGTCGGGTGCGCTCGTCCTCCCACTCGGAGCGGATGGTGGAGCGGCGCGACTCCATCGCCTCGAGCTGTCCGAGGCACACCTCGACGGCCGTGGTGGCGTGCGGGTCAAGGTCGCCGCGGTGCTGGTCCATGCGCTCGGAGAGCTCCGTGCGACGAGCGGCGACCTCTCGAAGTCGTCGGCGCAGCTCGTCGGTCGGGCCGGACGGAGCGGCGGTCGGAGCGACGGTCGGCTCGCTCGACGGACCGATGCCGTCGTCGGGGCCGGACCCGCTGTCGGGATCCGCTCCCGCAGCGGGTGTCTCGAGGCGGAGCACGGCGTCGACCTCCGGGTCGAGGCGCAGCTGATCGAGCGTGGCTCGGTCGAGCGAGAGACGGACGCCGTTCACCTCGAGCAGTCCGCCGTGACCGGGCGCGGCGTCGTTCGAGAACGAGCGGAACACCTCGACCAGACGACGGCGCAGCTCAGGTGGCGCGTCGGACAGGACCGTCATCCGTGGATGCAGGTCGAGTGCCCCGCCACCTGGGGCGATCCGGTCGATCCGTACGAGTCTCATGAGCAGTTC
>JAFAFN010000297.1 GCA_023423475.1 Actinomycetes bacterium
CACCGCGCCCTCGCGAGCGACCTGCACAACGCTCGGTTGGTTGGCACTCGCCTGACGCCGCTGACCGCTGGAGTCGACCTGGACCTGGAGGGTGCCTACGCCATCCAGTGGGAGGGCATCCGCTTGCGCCAGGACGACGGCGACAGGATCGTCGGTGCCAAGCTGGGCCTGTCGTCGAAGGCGAAGCAGGCCGAGGTCGGACTCGATCGCCCGATCTACTCCTGGCTGACCAGCTCGATGCTCCTCGGCGGCGAAACCCTGGATCTGACGGGACTCCTGGTGCCTCGTGTCGAGCCCGAGGTCGCCCTGCTGCTCGCCCGAGACCTGGACCCGAGCGGCGAGTCGCCCGCCAGTCTCCTCGACGCCGTCGCGTCGGTCGCCCCCGCCGTCGAGGTCCTCGACAGCCGCTACGTCGTGAACGCCCCGTCGCTGCCCGACGTCGTTGCCGACGGCGCCTCCGCCGCAGGGTTCGTCCTCGGAGCGCCCCTCATGTGGACCGGGAGCGAGGCTCAGCTCGACGCCGTCGGCTGCGAACTGGTCGTCAACGGCGACGTCGTCGCCAGGGCCGACGCGTCCGAGGCCCTCGGCGGGCCCCTCAAGGCGCTCGCTGCGCTGAACCGCCAGGTCGTCGCACACGGCCGTCGGCTCACCGCCGGCAGCGTGATCCTCACCGGCGGCCTCACCCGGGCCGTTCCCGTCGCCGCCGGCGACCGCATCGAGGTCCTGCTCGACGCCCCGTTCTCACCTCTCACCATCGCCGCAACCGTCCCGATGCCGCCAGCCACCTCCCCGACCGGAAAGTAGCCACGATGCCGACTGAATCCGCCCACACCCTGATCAACAACACGATGGTCGTCACCATGAACGCCGGCCGCGAGGTCATCACGGATGCCTCCGTCGCTATCACCGACGACAAGATCGTCGCCGTCGGCAAGACCGCTGACCTGGCAGATCGCTTCTCGGCGAGCGAGGTCATCGACGGCGCCCGATTCGTGGTCACCCCCGGGCTCGTCAACACCCACGTGCACCTCACCGGTGAGCCGCTGACCAAGAGCTTCGTGCCGGAGAACCTCTCGTTCGACGAGCTGATCTTCCACTGGCTCGTTCCCATGTACGCCATGTACTCCGAGGAGGAGGAGCGGCTCTCCGCCCAGCTCGCCGCCGCGGAGATGCTGAAGTCCGGCACCACCTCCTTCCTCGAGGCGGGCACGGTGAAGTACGTCGACTCCGTCGTCGACGCGCTGGTGGGCATCGGCATCCGGGCTCGCATCGGCAAGTGGATCTGGGACCTCCCCCAAGAGGTCCCCGAGCTGCTGATGACGACCGAGCAGGCGATCGCGAACCTCGAACGCACCCTTGCCCACCACCGCGAGGTCGCCGGCGGACGGATCCAGGCCTGGTCGATGGTGCTCGGACACACGACGTGCAGCGACGAGCTCTGGTCGGCCGCGGCGGAGGCGAGCCGCCGTTGGGAGACCGGTATGAACTTCCACATGTCGCACGGTCCCGGCGACCCCATCGGCTTCCTCGACTCCTACGGCGAGCGTCCCATGGTGCACCTCGACAAGCTCGGGGTCCTCGCTCCGAGCACCGTCGTCGCACACGCCGTGCACATCGACGACGACGAGCTCTCCGCCCTCGCTCATTCCGGATGCAGCGTCGCCCACTGTCCGACCGCCGCCCTGCGCTGCGCCATTGGCGTGTCGCAGATCGGCCGCGTGCCCGAGATGGTCGCCGCCGGCATCAACGTGTCCATCGGCATCGACGGCAACAACGCCTCCAACTACGCCGACATGATGCGAGCCACGTACCTGGTCGCCGGGCTCTACAAGGACTCCCGCCAGGACCCCTCGATGTTCCGTGCCGAGAAGGCCTACGAGATGGCGACCCTGGGCGGAGCGAAGTCCATCAACGCGGAGGCCGAGGTCGGATCGATCGAGGTGGGCAAGAAGGCCGACCTGGTCCTCCACGACCGGCTCCGCCCCGAGTGGACCCCGCTCCACAACGTCGCCGAGCAGCTCGTGTGGTCGGCGGACGGGCGAGGCGTGCACACCGTGTTCGTCGACGGACTGAAGGTCGTGGACGACTACCGACTCACCACGATCGATGAGACCGCTCTTTACAACCAGGCGCAGGCCGCTGGCGAGGAGATCATCGCCCGCAGCGGCATGGAGAACCACGCGACATGGCCCACGATCTGAGCTTTGGGCGTGACCGGCTGGCAGTTCCTCTTCGTCGCGCTCGCTGGAGCGGCATGTGGTGTCGTCAACAGCATCGCCGGCGGGGGTTCACTCATCCTCTTCCCGGTGCTGATGCTGACCGGCATGCAACCCCTGGATGCGAACGTGACGAACTCGGTGTCGACCTGGGCGGGCTACGCCGGTGGCGTCGCCGGGTTCCGCTCGGAGTTGGCACGGCATCGACGGAACCTCCCACGGCTGCTCGCCACCACGTTGGCCGGATCCGCGACGGGGTGCGTGCTGTTGCTGGTCACCCCGGCGACGGCGTTCGACATCATCGTGCCGTTCCTGGTGCTGTTCGGGACGCTGCTGACCGCGTTCCAACCCTGGATCCGCAGCCGCCTCCGCGAGCCCGAGGTCGTGGACGGCGGTCTCGGTGCCTCCGCGCTGATCGGCATCTTCCTCGCCACGGTCTACGGCGGCTACTTCGGTGGCGGGCTCGGTGTGATCGTGCTGGCGGTCCTGGGGCTCACCGTTCACGACACACTGCGCAACCTCAACGCATCGAAGGCTGCGATCGCGCTCTGCGCCGCCACGGTCAGCGTGGTCGTGTTCGGCATCTTCGGTCCGGTCCACTGGGACTACGTGCTGGTCGCGGCGCCCTCGACGCTCCTCGGGGGGTACCTCGGCGCCGCGATCGCCCGGCGGCTCGACGAGAACGTCCTGCGGATCGCCGTCGTCATCATCGGCGTCGCCGCCGCCCTCTACCTCTTCCTGAAGTCATGAACACACGGCCGCCGGCCGGGGGAACACACCGGGCGCGGGCCTGACACCCGAACGCCCCGAAACGACTGGGACGCGACCACCCCTTGGAGGCGCGCGCCCCGGTCTCGGAATCCAACAGCGACAGATCACGGAGCCATCATGCGCATTGCGAAGTTCGACATCGACGACGAGACGCTCATCGGCCTGGTCGAGGACGACACCGTCGTCGAACTCGCCGGGACCCTGGACGCGCTCATCGCAGGCGGACCCGCCACACGGACCGGCCGCACCTGGCCCCTTCCGGACGTCACGCTGCGGGCACCACTCGGAGAGAGCTGCCGCGGCCTGATCTGCGCGGGGATCAACTACCGAGCCCACCAGGAGGAGTCGTCCGCCGAGTTCGTGGCGTCCGAACCGACCGACCCGATCATGTTCCTGAAGACGGTCGCGTCGGCGGCGGCCCCGGCCTCGGCGCTGCGTCTGGACGCGCTCGTGTCCGAGTCGTTCGACTGGGAGGTCGAGCTCGGAGTCGTCATCGGTACCGGTGGTCGCCACATCAGCGAGGCCGACGCCCCCGACCACATCTTCGGCTACACGATCGTCAACGACGTCACCGCACGGGACCTGCAGAAGCGCCACCAGCAGTGGTTCCTCGGCAAGAGCGTCGACGCCAGCTCACCTGTCGGGCCGTGGATCGTCACCGCCGACGAGGTCGGTTGGCCCGTCGAGGCCCAACTCACCCTCCAGATCAACGGCGTCCAGAAGCAGAACGCCCACACCAAGGACATGATCTTCGACGTCGTCGAGCAGATCGCCACGGTCTCGAACGCCCTGGCGCTCCAGCCCGGCGACGTGATCGCCACCGGCACACCCGCCGGCGTCGGCTTCGTCCGCCAGCCACCGGAGTTCCTGCAAGACGGCGACCTGATCGAAGCATCGATCGACGGCATCGGGACCCTTCGCAACACGGTGGAGGGCCCCACGTGACGCTGCAACTTTCCTCGACACCGCTCGGGCACTCCACTGCTCGGGTGGAGGTCGCGACTCGGCTCCGACGCCTGATCTGCTCAGGGGCGCTGCCAGGCGGCAGCCATCTTGTGCAAAGCGAGATCGCGGACCAGTTCGGAGTCAGTGTCACGCCGGTACGCGAGGCGCTCCGAGACCTCTTCAGCGCAGGCTTCATCGAGTTCCACGCCTTCCAGGGTGCCGTTGTGAAGCCCCCGTCGATCGACGAGCTGCGCGACCTGTACGAGCTCCGGGTGTTTCTCGCCCCACTGGTGGTCCGCAGATCGATCGGTCAGATCGAGCCGTGGCGCCTGGACGAGGCCGAGGAGGTGGCCGCCCGGATGGTCGACGCCACGCCCGAGAGCTGGATCGACGACAACCGGTGGTTCCACCAGCTTCTCGGCGAACCCACCGAAGGAACCCAGCTCGGCGGATTCGAGCAGCGCTTCGCGACCCTCGCTGAGCGCTATGTCGGCCTGACACTCCTCGAAGCAGACGGTCGACGCGCCGACGACGAGCGAGATCACGTCGACCTGGTCCGCGCCTATCGCCACCTCGACACCGACAGAGCGATCGAGCTCACCGTCGACCACCTGCGCGCAGGTCTCGCTTCCGCCATCGACGCCCATCACCGCAGCGAGGAGGCCACATCATGACCATCCACCCCGTCGAGAACCTCGGCCCGTCGATCGGGTTGTACTCCCACGCCGTGT
>JAFAFN010000426.1 GCA_023423475.1 Actinomycetes bacterium
CCGCCGCGGCAGTGGTGCCACCGGGCGAGGTGACCGCGGCGCGCAGCTCGAGCGGACCCTCGTCGCTCTCGACGAGCAGTCGTGCCGCGCCCAGCAGGGTCTGGCGTGCGAGCGCATCGGCGGTGGCCCGGGGTAGTCCGGCGAGCACACCGGCGTCGATGAGCGCCTCGGCGACCAGGAACACGTAGGCGGGACCCGATCCCGACAGCCCCGTCACCGCATCGATCGACGACTCCGGCACCCGCACGACGGTGCCCACCGCGCCCAGCACCGACTCGGCCCACTCCAGGTCGGCCTCGGACGCGCTCGAACCGGCAGCGATCGCCGCGGCGCCATCCCCGACCAGCGCCGGGGTGTTGGGCATCGCCCGCACGACCGCCACGTCGGCACCGACGGCGTCCTCGAGCACCGCGATGCTGACGCCCGCGGCGATCGACAGGACGCGCTCGATGCCAGCGGCCGCCGCGCTGCGCAGCACCGCGGGGATGTCGGCCGGCTTCGTCGCGGCGATCACGCCCTTGGCGGCGACGGGCTTTTCGACCACCTCGACGCCGTCGAAGCGCTCACGGAGCTGGTCCCGGCGTTCGGGGACCGCCTCGACCACCACGACGTCGGACGGGGCGATCGATCCGCTCGCCAACAGGCCGCCGAGCAGGGCCTCGCCCATCCGTCCGCCACCGAGCAGCTGCAGTTCGTACATGCTCCGAAGCGTATCGGCGGGACGGACGGGGCCCGGCCGACTTCCCCGACGGCCGGGCCCGTGGGAGAACCTACGGAGCGGCCCCCGAACTGTCAGCGGGGACCACTCCCCGGCCGATCGTCGAACAGCGCGCCGCGCGCTACGACGCGCCGCAGGTCCCTCGCTAGGACGCTCGCTGCATCTGCTCGGTCACCGGGAGGCTGAGCTCGATCGACCCGAAGTCGATCGAGCCGCCGAGCTGCGGCTCGGCGTAGGCGACCGTCGTGGCCACGAGCTGGAGCCGGATCGTCGAACCCGGGGCCGCCTCGAACGCGACCATCTCGAGCGGCACGGTGGTGGTGTGCTCCTCGCCGTCGAGCACGACCTCGATCGGGGTGATCTGGTTGCCGAGCACGATGCCCGTGCTCTCGTCGACGAGCTGGGCGAAGATCCGCTGGGGTCGGTCGCCCTGCCCCGCGGTGCCGGTGTAGGTGAGGGTCAGCTCCGGTGCACCGACCGCGAGGTGCGGCCCGCCCTCGACGACCAGGTCGACATCGACCGAGTTGGTCGCAGGACCGGGGGTGATCGACTCGACCAGCGACGGAAGGACGCCGCCCACCTCGGCGGGCAGCGTGATCGGACCCGCACCGCCCTCGGCGACGAGCTCGAGCGTGCCGGAACCGGTCGCGGTCAGCGGCGTGGCGTCACCGCTGACGAAGCCGTCGGCGGTGTAGCGGACACCGGACTGGTCGATGATGTCGAAGCCGGCGACCTCGGCGGCGTCGGTGTCACCTGCGACGTAGCGCTGCAACCATGCGACCGCCGCCTCGGACACCCTGGCCGGGTCGCCCGGATCGGTCAGGCACACCCCGTGGCCGTCGCAGTACCACATCATGGCGAGCGGGACGCCCGTGTCGCGCAGCAGCAGGTAGTTCGTGACGCCCTCGTCCAGGGTGAACAGCGTGTCCATCGTCCCCTGCACGATGAGCGTGGGCACCTCGATGTCCGCGACCGCGTCGCCGGGCCCACGAGACTCGAACCAGGCGACGTCCTCGTCGCTGAGCAGACCCGTCTCGGTCCCTGAGCGATGGGCGCTCTCGATGTGGGGATCGAGGGTGCCGCGTGCCGAACCCGCGTCGGTGAGCGTGGTGGCCCAGCCGGTCTTGACCGTGTCGGCCTTGAAGAGGCTGGTCCGCAGCGAGTTCCAGGCGACGATCGGGACGATCGCGTCGACCCGGCAGTCCTGCGCGGCGACGACGAACTGGATGCCGCCGCCGTAGGACCCGCCGACCATGCCGAGCGCCGGGTCGTGTGGTGCGTCGAGCTCGACGCCGGACTGCTCGGCGACCCAGTCGATCAACACCTGCACGTCGCGCCCCTCGAACTCGGCGGCGTCGACCTGTGCGACGCCGGTGGACTCGCCGAAGCCGCGTGGATCCCAGGTCAGCACGTTGAAGCCGGCCTGCCAGAGCGTCGCGATGTCCAGCGCGCCGAGGATGCCCGTCGCCTCGACGTCGGTGTCCCCGGGAGAGCTCCAACCCGGACCCATCAGCACCGTCGGCTTCGGCGAGTCCGCCGATGCGCCCTCGACGGGGAACCAGTGCGAACGGATGACCGTGCCGTCGAACGAGACGATGTCCACGTCGCTCGTCGAGCCCGCGACCGGGGTTGACTCGACCGGCGCCGGCGCGTCGAGCTCGCAGTCGGGTCGGGACCAACCGCTCTCGGCGACGGTCGTCGAGGTCGTGGTCGTCTCGTCGTCCGGCGTGGCACCCTCGGAGGTGCAGGCGGCGCCGAGCAGGCCGGCGGCCAGCACGCAGACGGCGGCGAGGCGGAACGGGCGGGGTCGTCGCGGCAGCATCGTCGTCATCCCTGGAACCGTGAGGCGAAGGCGAGGCGCATCGCGGGACGGAAGGCCTGCTCGACGTACGCGTAGGTCGAGCCGAAGAGCCGGTCGAGCTCGTCGTCGTCGATCCACTCGACGGGGATCTCGCCCACGAGGAACACCGCGTCCTCGGCGCCGATGGCGAACCGGAACCCGTGCAGCTTCAGGTTGCGACGCAGGAGGTACTCGTAGGTCTGCGCCACGTTCTCCTCGGGAGCCGGCAGCACATAGGTCTCGACGTGGAGGCTGCGTTGACGCAGCGCGAACCACACGGCGAAGTTCGTCTTCTCCTCACCCTCGACGCGTGCGACCCAGCGTCGGACGGATCCGTCGTCCTGGCGTTCCACCGCCGCGACGGTCGGGTTCTCGTCGACCTGGGTGGCCAGCCACGCATTGACGGCCGCGGCGTAGCCGTCGAGGTCGGCCTCACTGGCAGGACTGGCGCTCGACGGTCTGGCGCTCTCTGATCCGGTGCTGGCTGGTCCGGCGCTGGCAGGTCCGGCGGACGTCATGATCGGTGCTCCCTGCGAGGAGTGGACGTCCGCGACCGGACCCTTCGGTCAGCGGCGTCGGATGCTCAGGAGCACTCGACGAGCGTCCTCGCGCGCAGGTCAGCGTAGAGCCGTCGCAGCCTCGCGGCCGTGGTCGACCACGAGTAGCGGTTCGCGAGCTCGGTGGCGGCGGCTCCCATCGCCGCGGCGGCGAGCGGGTCGTCCAGCACGGCGTCGATGCGCTCGGCGTACGCGCTCGGATCGCGGGACTCGACGAGCCAGCCGGTGACGCCGTCGTCGACCAGGGTCCGGAGTCCACCGACGGCGGCGGCGACGACGGGGATCCCACACGCCGCCGCCTCGAGGGCGACCAGACCGAACGACTCGGATCGACTCGGCACGACGACGACGTCGGCCGCCCGGTAGTAGGTGGACAGCAGGTGGTGCGGCTGGGGATCGACGAACTGCACTCGCTCGGCGAGTCCGAGGTCGTCGATCAGCGCCCGGATGTCGGCCAGCTCGGCCGGGCCCTCGGTGCCGCTCGGACCGCCCACCACGACGAGTCGCGTGTCGGGGTCGTGCAGCTCCGCCAGGGCACGAACCGCGATGGAGAGACCCTTCAACGGCTGTATCCGACCGACGAACAGCATGGTCGGCCGCTCGTCGAACCCGAGCGCCGCCCGGGCTCCCGCACGGTCACCCGGTGAGAAGAACGCGTGGTCGACCCCGGGCGGCACCAGCTCGATGCGGTCCGGCGCCGCGCCGTAGAACTCGACGAGCTGGTCGGCCTCGACCGGACTCGACGCGCAGATCGCGTCGCAGCAGCCGATCACCTCGACCTCGGCGCGCTCCCGCGAGGCGGGTTCGTGGTCGCCGGCGTCGGCCTTGACCCTGGCGAGGGTGTGGAACGTCGCGATGAGCGGCAGGCCGAGCTCGTGCTTGAGTCGGTGCGCGGCGACGGCCGAGAGCCAGTAGTTCGCGTGCAGCACGTCGACGGGGTCCTCACGCAGGTCCGCGGCGACGGAGTCGGCGAACGCGTCCACGACCGACGGCAGCTGCTCCTTGGCCAGGTCGACGGGCCCAGCGTCGACGTGCACGACCTCGAGCCCCGGCTCGACCCGGACCCGATCGGGCAGGTCCTCGGACCAGCGACGCACGTAGACGCGCACCTCGACACCGGCCTGGGCCAGCGAGGCGCTCAACTCGCGCACGTAGACGTTCATGCCTCCGGAGTCGCCGTGGCCCGGTTGGACCAACGGCGAGGTGTGCAGCGACAGGATGGCGACAGAACTCACGACAAGTGGGAACTCGCTGTGGCGGGGATCATTCCGTGCTGCTGGGTCATCTCAATCCGTGCCCGTGGGCACGTCCGTCACCGGCTCGAGGTCGAGCTCCTCGACACCCGCCCCCTCGGCCGCCTCGAGCAGCTCCTTGGCGAGCGCGTCGTTGACGCTCACGAACGAGTCGTACACGCGCACCAGGGTCTTCTTCTGCTCCTCGGTGATGCGCGGGTCACGACGGATCTCCCCGATCACGTCGACCTCGCCGTCGGGCTCGTCGAGGATCCCCGCCCGCACGTACAGCGTCTCGGACGAGATCTCGAGGGCCCTGGCGATCTGCTGGAGGATCTCCGCCGAGGGTCGACGCAGACCACGCTCGATCTGCGAGAGGTACGGGTTCGACACGCCGGCCATCTCGGAGAGCTTCCGCAGGGAGAGCTGACCGAGGTTGCGCTGCTCACGGATGAACTCGCCCAGGTCGTGCCAGCGGCGATCGAGATCGTCCTTCATGTCATCCACGGTACCGCGACCATCGCGAACGGCTGCTACTCGGCAGCAAGCACCGGGTCACCTGCGGATGCTCAGCGCAGCAGGTCGTCGACCGTCGCTCCGCTGCGGTAGCGACCCACCAGCTCGTCCTGGACACGGTCGATGCGACGGTGCACCTCGTGCCGGGCGGCGGACAGATCTCGTTCGACGTCACCGATGCGCGCCGCGGCGGTGGCGAGATCGACGTCGTCGAGGCGGCCGATCTCGGCCAGCTGCGACGGCGTGAGGATCTCGTCGAGCTCGACGAGCAGCTCGTCGGCCCAGGCGGGCGGTTCCAGGTCGCGGATGGGCCGCGGCAGGCCCGGGCCACGCGTGTGCGCCGCGAGCGCGTCGGGCAGCCGTTCGAGCAGGTCGCCGGCGGCGTCACCGGTCAGGCCGTCGCCGCGACGCTCGAGCTCGACCGACACCGTGTCGAGTCGGCCCTGCACGATGCGTCGTGCGTAGGAGAGTCCGTTCTCGACGTCCTGGTAGTGGTCACGCACCTCTCGCAGCACCGCGAGCGAACATGCGCCGAGGTCGGCCGGTTCGTCGATGGTGATCAGCTCGTCGAGTTCGATCCGCATGGGTGTCGCCCGTCCTGTTCGTCGTCCGCTCAGGTGCCGAGTCGTCCGGTCGCCGGCGCGCTGTGTCCACGAGCACGCTAGCGAGCGATCGACACCCGTCTGGAACATCCATCGGCAGATCGCGCCGCGATGTGAAGTCCCGAGCGGGATCCGTCGCTGTTGGTGCGAGGGCTGGGCCGACGGGAGGGGCGGACAGCGCTCTCGGCAGGGACGGACGGTGCTCAGCCGCCCAGCAACCAGGCGCAGGCGACGAACGTCGGCCCGGCGACGATGTAGGAGTCGAGCCGTCGCAGTGCATGCGCCTTCGCGGTGGTGCGGGGCAGGCACGCCGATGCGACCCACTGACCGAGCACGCAGGC
>JAFAFN010000435.1 GCA_023423475.1 Actinomycetes bacterium
TTGGCACCCACGTTGCGGCGCTTCGACATCGGGTAGAAGCAGAACGCCGGCTTCCCCTCGGGCGGCAGCTCGGGGTACAGCCGTGCCTGCTGCATCTCCTCGGGGATGCCGAGTGCGTACTCCGACAGCTCTGTCAGCGACAGGTACGAGTCGAGCAGGTCGAGGCCCGCGGCGACGAGCGCCGTCTGGAGCCGCCGCAGCCGCCACTGGTCCTTCGACAGCACCATCACCGCGACGTCGGCCTTGTGGCCGAGCAGCGCGGCGGTGACCACCTGGTCGCCGTCGCCGCGGGCCTCGTCGATCGCCGCGAGCACCCCGTCGGAGTCGGTCAGCGGGCCGACCGCGAAGAAGAGGTGCAGGACGTTGAGGCCGATCGAGGGTGACGCAGGGGTTGGCATGTCCAGGAGTCTACGGACCGGCAGCATGTGCCCGACCGCGCTCGGCATCGGTGCTCCGGCGACGAGGACGTCAGTGGTCCGGCGACGAGAACGTCGGTGCGGTGGCCGGCACCGAGGTCACCACCGCCTCGGTGGTGAGGAACGCACCGGCGATCGACGCCGCCTGTTGCAGCGCGACCCGGATCACCTTGGTCGCGTCGACGACGCCGGCGTCGACCAGGTCCTCGTAGCTCCCCGTCCCGGCGTGGTAGCCGTGGGTCGCCCCCGGCAACGCCCCCACCGTGGCGACGACGACCGCGCCGTCGACCCCGGAGTTGGCGGCGATCTGGCGCAACGGCGCGGCGAGTGCGGCCGCCACGATCCGGGCGCCGGTCACCTCGTCGCCGTCGAGCGTCGTGCTGCGCCGGTCGACGGCAGCCCGGGCACGCAGCAGCGCGACCCCGCCGCCGGGGACGAGGCCCTCGTCGAGGGCGGCACGGGTGGTGGCCACCGCGTCCTCGATGCGGTGGGTCGTCTCGACCAGCTCGACCTCGGTCGCGGCGCCGACCCGGAGGATCGCGACACCGCCTCGGAGCTTCGCGATGCGCTCGCGCAGCTTCGCCGCGTCGAAGGCGGACGGGCTGCGTGCGAGCGCTCCTTCGACCTCGGCGAGTCGAGCGGCGATCCCGTCGCGTGGTCCGCGCCCTCCGATGACCGTGGTGCGGTCCGTTCTCGCCAGGACGCGGTCCGCCGAGCCGAGCACGTCGAGGCCGGCCGCCGGGAGTCGGTGACCGGCCGCCGACGAGATCACCGTGGCACCGGTGAGCGCCGCGAGGTCCCCCAGGAACGCCGTCCGTCGTTCGCCGAGCCCGGGGGCCGTCACCGCGACCGAGCCGACGATCCCTCGGACCTTGTTCACGACCAGTGCCGTCAGCGCCTCGCCGTCGACGGCCTCGGCGACGACGAGCAACGGGCGCCGGGTCGGGACCAGCTCGTCGAGCAGGGGCAGGATGTCCGCCAGGGCCGAGACGCGCCCGTCCACGAGCAGCACGTGAGGATGCTCCAGCTCCGCCGATCGGTGTGCCTCGTCGGTGACCATCTGCGGAGCGACGTAGCCGCCGTCGAACGTCGCACCCTCGACGACGTCGAGGGTGGTGCCGAAGGTGTTCGAGGCCTCGACGGTGATCAGGCCGTCGCGACCGACGCGTTCGATCGCCCGTGCGATCAGCTGCCCGATCTCGACGTCGGCTGCGGACACGGCGGCGACCTGGGCGATCTGCTCCGAGGACTCCACTGCGATCGCCCGCGCGGCGAGGTCGGCCACCGCCGCCTCGACCGCCGCGTCGATCCCGCGTCGGAGCGCGACCGGATCCGCGCCGGCGGTCAAGTTCCTGAGTCCCTCGTGGACCATCGACCAGGCCAGCACCGTGGCGGTCGTGGAGCCGTCGCCCGCCAGCTCCCCGGTCGTGCGGGCCGCCTCCTTGACGAACGCGGCGCCGAGCTGCTCGACGGGCGCCGTGAGCTCGATCGCCTCGGCGATCCTGACGCCGTCGTTCGTGATCATCGGTGCCGCCCCCGGCCGAGCCAGCACCACGTCACGCCCGTGGGGACCCAACGTGACGCGCACGGCATCGGCGAGCCGGTCGAGGCCGGCAGCGAGACCACGGCGGGCGTCATCGTCGAAGGACAGGCGCGTGGTCATGGCGATCGTTGTACCACCGCTGCGGGGCGACCGTCGGTGGCCGGACCGTCCGGCATCCGGTACGTTCCGGGGCGCTCGACCGACGGGGGTGGGTCGACGCGAGAGACCGATCGGGGAAGGTCGCGATGGCACGGATCGTCGTGGTGGGTGCCGGCGTCGCGGGGTTGGGCGTCGCGCTGAGCGCGGGTCGCAGCGGCCACCGGGTCGTGCTCGTCGAGCGCGACGACACCCCGCTGCCCGAGGACCCGCACGGCGCGTTCGACTGGGACCGGCGAGGAGCTCCGCAGGTCCGCCACTCGCACGCGTTCCTCGCTCGGCTCCACAACCTGCTGCGGGACCGTCATCCGGACGTCCTCGACGCGCTGCTGTCGGCCGGGGCGACGCCGCTCGACTTCATCTCGATGCTGCCCGACACGATGGACCGATCACCGATGGAGGGCGACGACGAGCTCGTCGCACTGGCGTGTCGACGGACCACCTTCGAGTGGGTGCTGCGACGCAGTGCACTCCAACGGTCCGAGGTCGCCCTCCATCACGGGGTGCGGGTCACCGAGCTGGTGGTCGACGGCGGTGCGGACATCCCCCGGGTGACCGGGGTCCGACTCGACGACGGCGTGGTCGTCGAGGGCGACCTGGTCGTGCTGTGCGGCGGGCGCCGCAGCGACGTGCCCGCGTTGCTCGCTCCCCACGGCATCGCCGTCCCCGAGGTCGTCGAGGACACCGGCATCGTCTACTACTCGCGTTTCTTCGCGCTCCGCGACGGCGAGGAGCTGCCGCCACAGGTCGGCCCGATCGGCGGCGACCTGCAGTACCTGAAGTACGGCGTGTTCCCGGGCGACAACCGGACGTTCTCGATCACCCTCGCGGCTCGGACCGACGACACCGAGCTGCGACGACACCTGCGCGACCCCATCGGCTTCGGAGCCGTCGCCGCGTCAGTGCCGGGGCTCGCTGCCCACGTCGCACCGACGCGTTCGGAGCCGATCACCGACGTCCACGTGATGGCCGGACTGCTCAACCGGCAGCGTCGCTTCCTGCTCGACGACTCGCCCGTGGTGCTCGGCCTGCACGTGGTCGGCGACGCCCACACCTGCACCAATCCCCTCTACGGCCGAGGCTGCAGCCTGGCGATGGTGCAGGCGCAGCTGCTCACCGACGCGCTCGACGAGCACGGCACCGATCACCTCGCACGCGCCGTCGCGTTCGAGCGGGCCACCGAGCGCGAGGTCGTGCCCTGGTACCGCGCCGCGGTCGCGCAGGATCGGGCGGCTCGCAGTGCCGCCACCACGGGGGCCGCCGACGGCAGCTCCGGGCCGAGCGGGGACGCCGCGACGCCCGACATCGCCGAGATCGTGCGAGACGGGCTCGTGCCCGCGCTCAGGACCGATCCGGTGGTGCTCCGCGCGTTCCTGCGGATGTTCAACCTCCTCGCCGCCCCCGACTCGATCCTCTCCGACGGCGACGTCCTCACCAGGGTGATGGCGGTCTATGCGGATCGGGCGAACCGGCCGGCCGAGGCACCCCAGGGGCCTCGACGCGACGAGCTGCTCGCGGGGCTGACCGCCTGAGGTCGAGCTCGACCGGGACTCAGTTGTCGTCGGCGGGGTTGCGGATCACGACCATCGATCGAGCCGGGTCGTCCGGATCGAGGTAGAGCTCCATCGGCCGGTCCGGATGGTCGTCATCCGCGTGCTGCTCGACGACCGGGCGATCGTCCTTCGGCGGCTCGATGATGTCCCTCAGACCGAGCATGCCCGCGGCGAGCAACGAGGCGCCCGCCGACCTGCGGTACTTGGACGGGATCCGATCCGCGGACCTGGGCAGCTCCGGACGGGGCGTCAGGACACCCGGCGGGACCTCGGTGCCGAAGAGCTCCTCGTCGGTCTCCTCGAGGGGTCCGCCGTCGTCGCTCACCTCGGTCCCGAACTCCTCGTCGTCCATGCGACAACTCTACGGACCCGCTCGTCGCGGTCGTCGTCGCACGAGGTGATGAAATTTCGTCCGCGCTCGTTACCCTGCACGTCGACGGGATCACCCGCCTTCGTCGGCGGGGTACACCCGGAGTCACCACCATGCGACCACAATCGATCCGCTGCGCACCCCGACGAGGGGTCGTCGCCGTTGCCATGACGCTGGTGTTGCTCGCCGCGTGGCCGGCGACGGCATCCGCCGTCCTGGTCCGCAACTACGCGGCGTGGAGCGTGGGCGGCGCCGCGAACGCGTTCACCGGAACGCTCGACCTGGGGGTGCACGGCTTCCCGGACGCGAGGTTCTCGTCGAATGCTCGGGTGTTCACGACCGCCCGTTCGGCGACGCTCACCTCGGCCACGCCCTTCGGTGCCGCGTTCGGCACGAGCTCTGGTCGCCAGTACGCCAGCATCGGCGCGACGTTCGGCAACGTCGGACCCACGTCCACGACCTTCACCTTCGACGCACCGACACCGGCGAGCGGTTGGGGACTCGCCCTCGGCGACCTCGACGCCGAGAGCGTCCGGATCAGCGCCACCGGTGTCGACGGCGCACCCGTCGCCGTCGACGACCTCGGGTTCGCCGGCGTGTTCAACTCCGTCAGCGGCGGCACCGACCTGCCGGACTGGGACGCTGCGACGGGAACCCTTGCCGGCAATCCGTGCCCCGCGGCGCCGGCACCACCGGACTGCGACACCGACGGTGCGACGGGCTGGTTCCGACCCGGCGTCCCGCTGAGGTCGCTCACGCTGCACTTCTCGGTGCAGGACGGAGCGCCGCGCTACCAGCTGTGGTTCGCCGCCAACTCGACCGCGGTGCGCGGCACCTTCAGCCACGTGGTGTCCACCGAGCTGCCGACGCCGAGCGCGACCGTGCAGCTGCTCGACGGTGACGGCGCGGTCGTCGCCGAGCTGATCGCCGACGGACCGACCTTCACGTTCCCTCCGGTCCCCGCAGGCCCGGACTACCGCGTCGAGGTCCTCGTGCCCGAGGGCTGGCACAACACCGCGCCGACGGTCGCCTCGGTCTCGACCGCGACGGGCGACCCCGCACCCGTCGCGATCCACCTCGAGCCGATGCCGCCGGCCACCACCACTCTGCCGACCACCAGCACCGTGCCGGATCGGCCAGTGATCGTGCAGCCGGACGCGATCGAGCGTCCGGACCGATCGTCCTCGGGCAGGGGTGCTCACCCGGCCCCGAACCCACCTGGGCCCACGGTCGGCGGCGCTGCGCTCGGCGCTGGCGACCGGGCACCACGGACGCTCCGGTTCACCGGCTGACCGTCGGGCGGTCCGCCTGCCTGATCAACCTCCCGCAATCGCTCGGTCAGCCTCCGGCAGTTGCCTGGTCAGCCTCCGGCAGTTGCCTGGTCAGCCTCCGGCAGTTGCCTGGTCAGCCTCCGGCAGTTGCCTGGTCAGCCTCCGGCGACGGCCGGGATGATCGAGACGGTCTCGCCGTCGGGCACGGGCGTCGCGACGCCGTCGAGGTAGCGCACGTC
>JAFAFN010000494.1 GCA_023423475.1 Actinomycetes bacterium
GGTGTAGACGGCAAGGATCGGGAACCGTCGCAGCGGACCGGCGCCCAGTTCGTCCACTTCCGAGTCGCTCTCGGCGTAAAACGCCGAGAGTCCCCAACGACCCCAGTCCGGAAACCGCCGACGGAACCGTTCAGCCTGGGCGGCGGAGTCGTCGTGGTCCAGATCCTCGCCGCGTACCACGATGCGTAGGTCGGCAGGCAACGACGCCCGACGGATGCGCGGTACTCGCTCGCTCACAGCGATGATGGTCGCACGTCGCTGTGACAGCCTGTCGACCATGTCGCCGGCGTCGTTGTCCTCGGTGTTCGATCTCGACCGGATCGAGAAGCTGGCCGGAGTGCGGACTCTGGCGCGTGCGTCCATGATCGCGGCGAGCGACATCGAGGACCTGACCGAGGTCGACGGGCGTCTGTCCGCCGTGGTCCGGGGAACGATGCCGTACCGGGTGGCGATCTGGGTCGAGGGCACCAAGAAGCCCCGGTTCTCGTGCACCTGCCCCCAGGGCGAGGACGGCAAGTTCTGCAAGCACGCAGCTGCGGTGGCGTTGACGTTGCACGGGGGTGACCGGGCGGCGCTGTGGTCAGGCGACGATCGACCGGGGGTGGGGCGGGTCGAGGATGATCCGGTGTTCGAGTTCCTGCTCGGGCTCGACCACGCCGAGCTCGCCCACCTCGTCTACGACGCAGCACAACGGGACTCCCGGACCGCGCAACGGATCGAGGCGAAGGCCGCAGCGAGCGTCGGCCAACCGGCAGTGGATGTGAAGGCGTGGCGCAAGGCGGTCACCGCGGCGTTCGGCCGGCCCTCCCACTACGTCGACTACTACGAGACGCCCCGTTGGGCCGCTGGTGTCCAGGACCTCTTCGACGGCTTGCGGGAGCTGCTCGACGACGGTCACGCCGCCGAGGTGATCCCGTTGGTCGAGTACGCGTTCGAACGTGCGGACAAGGCCACCGGCTACGTCGACTCTTCCGACGGGTGCTTCGGACAGATCTCCTGGGAGATCGAGGACCTCCACCTCCGCGCCTGCACTGCGGCCCGGCCCGACCCGGTCGCGCTCGCCCGGCGCCTCGTCGGCTTCGATCTGGACGCCGAGCTCGACACCTTCCGGCGCGCCGCCGCGACCTACGCCGACGTGCTGGGCGATGCCGGTCTGGCCGAGTACCGCCGGCTCGTGCAACCCCGCTACGAGGCGCTCCCGCCCCCCAGCCACCGTGACTACCTGAGCGACCGGTTCCACGTGACCAACGCGACGCTCGGCGTTGCCCGTGCCTGCGGCGATGTCGATGAGGTCGTCGCCATCCGCTCTGCGAGCCTCCGTTCCCCCCACGACTACGAGGAGATCGTCGAAACGCTCGCCGCTGCCGGCCGCGTCGACGAAGCGATCGGCTGGGCCCGCCAGGGTCTCGCGATGGAGGGGCGGGAGCATCAGAAACGCGACCTGCGGAACCAGCTGGTGGCTCTCCTGGTCGATGCCGGCGACCACGCAGCCGCTGTGCAGGAACGCCTCGACGCGTTCCACACGCAACCGTCGCTGTCGACCTACAAGGATCTGATCGCACAGGCCACTGGAGCCGGATCGGACCCGGCGACACAACGAGTAGCTGCGCTCGACTGGCTGAACGGTCGCGCGGCCACCCACCAGGGGACCACGACCGGGTCGGTGCTCGTGGAGATCCTGCTCTACGACGGCGACGCTGACGCGGCGTGGGACGCAGCACAGGCCTACGGCTGCGGTGAACGCTGGTGGATGACCCTCGCCCGCGCCCGAGAGGCCACCCACCCGGCCGATGCCATCCCCGTCTACGAGCGCACCGTCGAGACGCTCATCGACAAGAAGAACGCCAAGGCCTACCGCGAAGCCGTCAAGCTCATGGCACGTATTGAACGACTCCACGCCGTCGATGACGATGGCTGGCCGACCTACCTCACCGACATCACCACCCGACACCGAGCCAAGCGCAGCCTCCTCGCCAAGATCCACGACCAGGGCTGGGAGTAGCTGCACCCCCACGGCGATGACCGAAGGAGCAGGGCCAGTCCCGAGCTCGTGCGGCCGAGACCTGTGGCCTACTGCAGCGTCCGACGGATGTCCTTCATCAGCAGGTACAGGTGCATCTCATCGGTGGGCGACGTCTCGAACTCCGGCACGAGGTGCAGGTAGAAGTCCCTCGCCTCGACCGTCTCGGCGTGCACCAGGAGCCCTCGGCATCCGATCTCCTCACCCAGGGCGACCGTCCGGAGGATGACATCTCGGAGCATCCCAGCGCCGAGCCCACGGCCCTCGTGGCCGACATCGACCCCGAGCCGAGCCAGCAGAGCAACCGGCTGTGGATACCGGCCAGCGCCCTTACGCACCCGCGGCGGCGCATCGGCGAGCGAGACGCTGGCCATGCACCACGCGTAGTAGGCGACGACAGTGTCGGAGTCCGACGGTGTCACCACCAGCACACGTGTCGTGCCGACACCCATGGACTGGCGAGCGTGTCGACGCAGCCAGTCGGTCTGCTCAGGTGACCTGCACTCGAATTCGTCGAGCACGTGACCGGCCCGGAGCAGCTCGGGCGAGCGGTAGGCGCCGCTCACTCGGCGAACGGGGAGGGACGCTCCATGAGCCGCCGCAGGCCCGGAAGATCACGGGCGCGACGACGATTGACCGCGTCCCAGACAGCCGACGACTCCGCGTCGAGTTCGAACTCCGTCCGATCCGCGAGCACGCGCCTCGCAGCGACCGTGAGGTTCGAGATCACGAACTCGGTCAGATCGCTCCCCTGCTCCGCAACAGCGCGATCGATGAGCGCCCGCTCATCCTTCGTCGTGCGAACCTCGAGACGCTCG
>JAFAFN010000462.1 GCA_023423475.1 Actinomycetes bacterium
GATCCTGGCAGCGGTAGCGTCGACGCCGTGCCGGGGTCCGACCACCACCGGGGCGCGACGTCGCCTGCCACCGCCGTGATCGGCCCGCGATGAGCGGGCCGTCGGTGTGGTGCATCGTCGTCGCCGGCGGATCGGGGCGTCGCTTCGGTGCGGCGAAGCAGTGGGCCGACCTGGCCGGAGCCAGGGTCGTCGACCGCTCGGTCGCCGTCGCGGCCTCGGCGTGCGACGGTGTCGTCGTGGTGGTGCCTGCCGCGGACGTGGCGGCCATCTCGGTGCCGGGCGCCGCTGCCGTCGTCGCCGGGGGAGCGAGCCGCTCCGCGTCGGTGCGCTCGGGCCTGGCGGCGATCCCCGACGACGTCGGCATCGTCCTGGTGCACGACGCCGCCCGTCCGCTGGCCAGCCACGAGCTCTTCGAACGCGTGGTCGATGCCGTGCGCGCCGGCGCGGACGTGGCCATTCCCGTGGTCGAGGTGAGCGACACGATCCGCCATGTCGACGGAGGTGTCGTCGACCGCGACGAGCTGCGCGCGGTGCAGACCCCGCAGGGGTTCGCCGCGACGGCGCTGCGAGCCGTCCACGTCGACGAACCCGATGCCACCGACGACGCCGGGCTCGTCGAGGCGGCCGGTGGTTCGGTCGTGCTCGTCGACGGCGAGGCGACCAACCTGAAGCTGACCCAGCCCCACGATCTGGCGGTCGCGGCGGCCCTGCTCGAGCAGCGCAGGTCGCCGAACGCGACGATGTCGGCGAGACTCCCGTGATGCCCTTCCGCATCGGCAACGGATTCGACGTGCACCGGTTCTCCGACGATCCGGCGCGACCGCTGGTGCTCGGCGGAGTGCACTTCGAGGGCGAGACGGGCCTGGTCGGGCACTCCGACGCGGACGTCGTCGCCCACGGCGTGGCCGAGGCCTTGCTCGGCGCGGCGGGCCTGGATGACCTCGGGTCCCACTTCCCCGACACCGACGAACGCTGGTACGGCGCCGACAGCATCGTGTTGCTGACCGAGGTCGTCCGGCTCGTACGGGCCGAGGGCTGGTCCGCGGTCAACGTGGACTGCTCGGTCGTCGCCGAGCGTCCGAAGCTGGCGCCCCGCCGCCACGAGATGCAGGACCTGCTCTCGTCGGTCGTCGGCGCGCCGGTCACGATCAAGGGTCGACGGGCCGAGGGGATCGGGGGACTGGGGCGTGCCGAAGGCATCGCGTGTCTGTCCTCGGCCCTGATCGGGCGAGTCGAGGACGGCACGGGAGGTGCCCGGTGAGCGGACGCGGTGGAGACGGTCGCAGCGGAGGACGGGGAGCGGGACGCGGTCGTGCCGGCGGCGGTTCCTCGCGGCGGGGCGACGGACGGGGCGCACAGGGCGGCGCTCGTCGCGGTCCGGATCGGGGTCCTGCGCCGCAGGGGCAGGGGCGTGGTCGAGCGAACCCCACCCGCTCGGGGGCGGGGCAGCGCGACCAGCGCCAACGCGAACGTGGCCTGGGTGGCACGCAGGTCGAAGGCCGCCAAGCGGTCCGGGAGCTGTTGCTCGCCGGTCGCCGCCGGGTCTACGAGATCCTCCTGTCGAACGAGGTCGAGCGGGCGGGCATCATCGAGGACATCGAGCAGCTCGCCGCCGAGCTGCGGGTGCCGATCACCGAGGTGAGTCGCTCGAAGCTCGACGCATCGAGTCGGACCGATGCTCCCCAGGGCATCGTCGCCCGGGCCGCCGAGTTGCCCGAGACGTCGCTCGAGGAGCTCTGCGAGTCGGCCGAGGGCGAGCCACCCCCGTTCCTGCTCGCCGTCGACGGGGTCACCGACCCTGGCAACCTCGGCGCGCTGCTGCGCATCGCCGAGTGCGCCGGAGTGACCGGCGTGGTCCTGCCCAAGCACCGCGCGGTGCACGTCACCCCGACGGTGACCAAGGCCGCCGCCGGCGCGGTCGAGTTCCTCCCGATGACGCTCGTGGGTGGACTGCCGACCGCGATCGAGTCGATGAAGGCCGCGGGGATCTGGGTCGTCGGGCTCGACATGGGTGGCGAGACCTCGGTCCACGAGCTCTCGGTCGCCGGCTCCGGCGTGTGCCTCGTGCTCGGTGCCGAGGGCAAGGGTCTGTCGCGCCTGGTGACCCAGCGCTGCGACATGGTCGCGTCGATCCCGCTCCACGGTCGTCTCGCCTCGCTGAACGTCGCGTCGGCGGGAGCGGTGGCCTGCTACGAGGTCGCCCGACATCGGGCGCAGCTCGGGGGCTGACCCGCATGAAGGAACGGCGGCGCGGCCAAGGAGTGATCGCCGCGGGGCTCGGCGTCGTCGTCGTGCTCGCGGTGCTGGCGATCTGGTTCCTCCCGCCGTTCGCCGCGAACGACCGCACGACCGACACCGCTCGGATCACCTCGATGGACGTCGACATGGACCTGAGCCACGACGGCGAGCTGTCCAGCGTCGAGACGATCCAGACCGAGATGCCGAGCGGCAAGCGTGGCATCTTCCGGATCTTCGACACCGGCGACCCACGCCGCAGCAACGTCGAGCACCCCGTCGACATCGAGTCGATCACCCGTGACGGGGCGAACGAGCCGTACACGGAGACCGGCAGCACCTCACGGACCCGCACGATCCGCATCGGCGACGAGTACGTCTACCTCGACCCCGGCGCCCACACCTACGAGATCCGCTCGAGCACCACCGACGTGTTCGAACCCGGCGACGACGGCGAGACCCTCTGGTGGTGGGACGTCATCGGCTCCGGTTGGCAGATGGCGATCGGTCGAGCCGAGGTCACCGTCGCCCTGCCGGCGGAACCGCTGCGCGCCGAGTGCGTGCAGGGCGAGGACACGCCCTGCACCGCGCAGATCGACGGCACGACCCTCACGGTCCAGACCGGCGAGCTCGAACCGTTCACGCCGGTCACCGTCCGCGTCGCCTTCGCCGAGGACAGCGTCGGCGCGCCGATCGAGTCCGACGGCCCGCTGTTCACGATCGTCGCCTCGCTGATCGCCGCGGCACTTGCCGCAGGACTCGGACTGCTGCTGTACCGGGCGACGCACGAGCGCGAACCCGGGTTCCCGGTGCTGTTCGAGCCGCCGGCGGGAGTGCCCCCGGCGGTCGGCGTGAAGGTGCTCGACGAGAAGCGCTCGCCCGACGAGCTCCAGGCGACGCTGTACGACCTGGGCGAGCGCGGTGTCCTCCGACTCGAGGGCGACGACACCGCATGGTCGGTCCACCGACTCGCCGAGCCGCCGTCGACCCCGTTGTCCGCCGGCGAGCTCGGGATGCTGTCCGCGCTCGGACTGCGCGTCGCCGGTTCGTCGTTCCACGTCGCCGAGTCGAAGCAGGCGGGCCAGGCGCTCAGCGAGGCCGCGACCGCGTTGAGCGCCGGTGTGGACGCCGACACCCGTCGCTACCTGGTGCCGTCGGCTCCAGGCTGCCTGGTCAAGGCGCTCTCCGGGCTGTGTCTGGTGGCAACACTCGGCATCGCGGGGTTCTACCTGTTCGGCAGCCAGGGCTGGAAGCCGTGGCCGCTGCTCGCCTTCACCGCGGTCTTCTCGCTGGTGTCGATGCGCATGCTCGTCGATCCGGGTGTCGCGACCAAGCGGACCGAGGAGGGGCGGGAGGTCTGGTCCCGCACCGGCGGGTTCGCCCGATTCCTCACCACCGACTCCTCGGAGTCCCGCTTCGATGCCGCGAAGCACATGGACTGGTACCCGCGGTACCTGCCGTGGGCACTGGCACTGGGTGCCGCTGACGCGTGGGGCCGCAGGTTCGAGGCCCAGGGTGTCGCGACCCCCATGCCGACGTGGATCCTCTGGTCGGGTTCGAGCCACGGCTTCTCGAGCAGCCGCATGGGCGACTCCTTCAACTCGGCGATCGCCGGGGCATCCGCGGCCTACGCGGCGTCGCAGGTGAGCAGCGGCGGTGGTGGCGGCGGCTTCTCCGGCGGCTCCGGCGGTGGAGGCGGCGGTGGCGGGTCGTGGTGAGCACGTACGGTGTCGGCAGCGGTGAGGTCACCGCGATGAGGAGGAACCCAGGATGTTGATCGCGATCGTCGTCGTGGTGCTGCTGGTCGTGGTGGTGGGCCTGGTCGCCGTCACGGCGCTCAACCGGTTGCGTGGTCAGCGCGTGTCGGTCGACGAGGCGATGGCCGGCATCGACGTGCAGCTCACCCGTCGGGCCGACCTGATCCCGAACCTCGTCGAGACCGTCAAGGGCTACATGGGCCACGAGCGCGGCACGCTCGAGGCGGTCACCCAGGCACGGGCCGCGTCGCAGAGCGCCAGGACCGTCGACGAGAAGGCGGCGGCCGACGGCCAGATGCAGCAGGCCCTCGCCAACCTGTTCGCGGTGGCCGAGGCCTACCCCGACCTGAAGGCCTCGACGAACTTCGCGCAGCTCCAGGCCGAGCTGACCCGCACCGAGGACCAGCTCTCGTTCGCCCGGCAGTACTACAACGACGCGTGCGCCACCCTGAACCGCACCATGGTCACCATCCCGTGGTCGCTGTTCGCAGGGATGTCCGGGGTCGCCAAGGGCGACTTCTACGACGCGCCGGACGGCCACAGCGCCCCGCCGCAGGTCTCCTTCGGCAGCTGAGCGCTCCCGACGACTGCTCCAGCAACGGGTGGCGTGGACCGGTGGATCCGTTCCCTAGAGTCGGGCCATGCGACGACTGCTCCTGTGTGCCTCCCTCCTGTTCCTGCTCGGCGCGACGGCGGCGTGTGGTGAGGACTGGGACGCAGCGCCCGTGGCGAAGGGCGACGACACCGGCACGCCGAGCGAGCCGTCGGTGACGCCGGCCGTGCTCGAAGGTGACTTCACCTCGACCGAGGTGACCGGCCACGACCTGGTCGAGGGGTCCGAGATCGGCCTGTCCTTCTCGCCCGACGACCTGGCCTACCGGGCGGGCTGCAACCAGATGGGCGGCAAGTACCTGATCGTCGGCACCGAGCTCCGGCTCGACGGCCCTGGCCGGTCGACGATGATGGGATGCGACGACGACCTGCAGGCCCAGGACCAGTGGCTGACCGAGCTGCTGACCGAGGGCGTCGAGTTCGAGCTGTCCGGCGCCGAGCTCACGCTCGTGTCGGGTGACGTCACGATCGTCCTCGCGCAGGACTGACGCGAACCGCGACGGCCGGGCTCAGCCCAGATCGCGCTCGAGCTCCTCGAAGTCCGCACGGCTGATGTCGGGCAGCTCGGCGACACCCGCCAGCAGGTGGCGGTCCCAGAGGTCCTTGAGGCGCTGCAGCAGCGGTGAGCCCTCCTCGACGCGGAACTCCTCGAGGTGGAACGAGTCGGTGCGGTAGATCGCGACGTCGTAAGGCGGTCCGACCGAGAGGTTCGCCTGCGCCGTGCTCATCATCGAGCCGAGGCCGATCTTGGTGGCGCTGATCAGGTCGACGTGGGCCTTGGCGGCGAGCTCGAGCATGAACTTGCCGTACTTGCTCTCACCGATCTGCAGGAACGGGCGCTCGTCGGACGCGCGGATGTAGTTGCCCTCCGGGTAGACGAGCAGGATGTCGGGTAGGTGGGTACCGACCTGCCCGCCGAGGATGAAGGTGGCGGTGCCGTCCGCGCCGACGCGTGACAGCGCCGCGGCGTGCTCGGCGGCGATGTCACGACTGAGGCGGCCGACGTAGAGCGCCGCCTCGAACAGGTGGCCGACGTTGGCGAGGTTCACCG
>JAFAFN010000499.1 GCA_023423475.1 Actinomycetes bacterium
CGTCCGACCAGGACCCCCGCCGCCGGATTGCCCACGACGACGCGCAGCGACGACGGATCCTCGAGGTCGTCGAGGCGCAGGATCGCGAGCGCGATCGGGATGCCCTCGATGAAGTCCGAGTAGCTGCGGGCCGAACGCTCGGCATCCCACTGGGCGGTCTCGTCGACGAGGATCCCGCGGCGGTGCTTGATCCGGCCGTCGTGGTCGGTCGCGACCCGAACGCGCTCGTGCAGGTTGCGCTGGCGACCCCAGGCGTCACGGACCCGGTAGTGGACCTCGACATCATGGCCATCCGCGATGCGCCGTCGACTCTCGATGAGCTCGTCGAGGTCATCGGGGTGCACCCGGCTCGACAGGTACGAGAACCTGGCGAACTCCTCCGGTGGGTAGCCGAGCAGGTCGGTCACCCGGCTGCTCACGTACTCGGCATCGCCCGTGGGACCTGCGGCCTCCCACACCATCGCGTCGAGACCGTTCACCATGTCGTCGTAGCGGTTGCGCAGCTCGGTCGACACCGTCGCCATCCTGCTGATCGTGACCGCGCCGAGCACCGCGGTGGCCAGCCAGGCGAGCCACATCGTCTGCCACAGCGGTGGCTGCTCGACGACACCGATCACGAGCAGCGCGAGTCCGGTCGGACCGACGAGCCACGCGGTGACCCGTCCACCGAACCAGAACACGTAGAACGACGTCATCGACACCACGAGGATGACACCCGCGGCGTACACCTCCGGCGCGAACGCGACGACCACCAGGACCGTCGCGATGTCCGAGACCGCCAGGTGCAGGTGGACCTGCTGGCGTCGTCGGATGCGGAGGAAGACGACGAGGTTCGCGACCGTGCCAGCGGTGAAGGCGACCAGCGCCACCCAGATCCGGTTCGGTCCGACGAGTGGGAGCGCGGCGACCGCGACCGAGAGGATCACCGTGACGGCCATCCGCGCCTCGAGCAGGTGGACCCAGAAGGCGGACCACCGCTCGCGGTCCACCTCCGACTCGAGCCGATCGTCTCCGAAGGTCCACAGGGGGTGGATCACCCCATCGTCTGCACCACGCCGTCGTCCCACCGCCGGTCCCGCCTTCTCATCTCTCCCACGAAGCGCGCGACCCACCGTCGCGCCGGCTGACGCCAGAGCGTCGAGCCGTCTCCCGTTGCCACTCCGAGTCCCCAGAGACTCACGGTGAGTGGTTAGACGAGTATGGCACCTTCCGGAGCCCCCCGCAGCCGCTCCGCTGGATCTGAGTCGTTCGGCCCATCACCGCTCCGATACCGTCCCGTTGGTGCTCGAGGTCGACGAGATCAGCGCCGACACCGCCGTGAGGCCGGGCGAGTGACGACGACGCCGCTGCCCGGCGGCGGCTTCTCCGGCGCAGCCCCGGGTGCGGCGCAGGCGCGGCCGACCTATGCCCGTGGCGCGATCGGATGCATCAAGGCGTCGGCTCCACGAGGAGCGCAGGTGATCGATCTCGCCGCCGGCACGGGCCTGCTCGCCGGTCAGCTCGTCCGTGCCGGGTTGCGTGTCACGGCGACGGAGTCGTCACCCGAGCTCGCGCACCACATCCGCCGGGTCCTCCCCGGCGCGCCGGTGGTGCTCGCCGGCGTCGACCTGCCGTTCCCGAGCGGCGTCGCCGACGTCGTGACCTTCGCGTGGTCCGACGGTGCGAGCCGCTCGGCCGCCGGTGAACGACTCGACCTCGACGGCGTGTTCGACGAGGTCGCGATGGTGCTGCGCCCAGGTGGTGTCGTCGCCCTGGTGCACGACGAACACGGACCGTCGGCTCCGGAACCGATCGCCCCCGGACCGACGGCGACCGCAGCCATCGCCGCGATCGCCGCAACGGGTCGCTTCGGAGCGGTCCGCTCCGAATCGTTCGCCGAGCCGGGCCCGGCGGCGGCGACGGCGCGCCGGACCGTCGTCCATCTCGCCTCGGTCGCGTCGTGACCGAGGGGGCACCCGGAGGTCCGACCACCGAGCAGTCGGCGGTGCTCGACGTCGGACTGCCGGAGCTCAGGGACCTGCCGTGGCGCCACACCCGGGACCCGTGGAGGGTGTTGGTCAGCGAGGTCATGCTCCAGCAGACCCAGGCAGCCAGGGTCGTGCCCCGCTGGCATCGGTTCCTCGACCGATGGCCCGACCCGGCGTCGTGCGCCGCGGCGTCGCTGGCCGACGTGCTCGACGAGTGGCACGGTCTCGGCTATCCGCGTCGTGCCCGCAACCTGTGGTCGACGGCGACGTGCTGCGTCGAGCAGCACCGGGGCGAGCTGCCGTCCACCCTGCCGGAGCTGCTCGCCCTGCCAGGGGTCGGTCCGTACACGGCCCGCGCGGTGCTCGCGTTCGCCCACGAGGTGGACGTCGGGGTCGTGGACACCAACATCGCCCGGGTGCTGGCGCGCCGGATCGGCCGACCCCTGCGACCGAAGGAGGCCCAGGCGATCGCGGACGGCTGGGTGCCCGCCGGGCGCTCGTGGGACTGGAACCAGGTCGTGATGGACCTCGGTGCGACCCGATGCCGTCCCGAACCGCGCTGCGCGGGTTGTGCCGTCGCCTGCGCGTGGCGCGACGAGGGCTACCCGAGCCCGGACCCGGCGGTCGGCTCCGCCGGGGTGTCACGTCGCCAGGCTCCCTTCGAGGGCTCGGCGAGGCAGGGCCGCGGACGCATCCTCGCGGCGTTGCGCGGCGGCCCGATGGAGCGGCGTCAGGTGCTCGACGTGGTCGGATGGGGCGACCGCCCGGACGGTGCCGCGGCGAGCGCCGCGCTCGTGGAGTCCCTGGTGGCGGACGGCCTGGTGGTCGCGACAGGGGAGCGCCTCGACCTGCCGCGCTGAGCGGCGGCCTGCTACTCCGACAGGAACGCGAGGATCTCGGTGTTGACGGCGGCTGGCTGTTCGAGCTGGAGGAAGTGGCCGGCGTCGGGCACGATCACCGACCTGCTCCCCGGCACCGTCAGCACCTCGGGCACCCCCTTCGCGAGGTCGGCGGACATGCAGCCGTCGTTCTCGCCGTGCAGGTAGAGCAGCGGCT
>JAFAFN010000477.1 GCA_023423475.1 Actinomycetes bacterium
CTGCTCCACCCACGACCCAGTCGCGCATCCACGGAGTCTGCCAGCTACGACGACCGGGGTCCTGCCGCGTCGACCCTCAGATGCGTCCGGAGAAGGTGTCGCAACGCGACGGGTCCCCGGTCCGGAAGCCGGTGTCGAACCACTTCTGGCGTTGCGCCGAGGTGCCGTGGGTGAAGGACTCCGGGTCCGCCCGGCCACGGGTGCCCTCCTGGATGCGGTCGTCGCCGACCGCCGCGGCGGCATCGAGTCCGATGCGGATGTCGTCGTCGGTGAGCTCGGTGATGAACCCGGTCGCGACCGCGTTCGACGCCCACACCCCGGCGTAGCAGTCGGCCTGGAGCTCGAGTCGCACCGAGCCGGAGTCCGCCCCGGGGGTGTTCCCTCCACGCTGCCCCAGCAGGTTCTGGACGTGGTGCCCGTACTCGTGGGCGACGACGTAGGCCTGGGCGAACGGTCCGCCCTCGGCGTCGAAGGGCGGCTGGGTGAGCACGTCGAAGAAGGACAGGTCCATGTACACCGTCGAGTCGGCCGGACAGTAGAAGGGTCCCGTGGCCGAGCTCGCCGGACCGCACCCGGAGACGGTCGAGCCCGTGAACAGCTGGGTGTCCGCCTGTTCGTAGCGCAGCCCGGACTCGGCGAACGCGTCGCGCCAGTAGGACTGCACGCTGTTCACCACGCCCACGATCCGGCAGTCCTCGCGCTCGTTCGCATCGGCCCCGGTCCGGCACTCCTGGGCGAGGTCCTGGGACCACTCCTCCTGCCCCGCGTCGTACTGCTGCCCCTCACCCGAGAACATCCCGGACAGATCGCCGCCGCCACCACCGCCGCCGCTCAACAGCGCGAACAGCACCACGACGACGAGACCGACGAGACCACCTCCTGCGCCGAGGCCCGCCTTGCCCGTGGGAAACGGGATGCCACCGCCGCGTCCGCCTCCGAGACCGCCGCCGGAGCGGCGCCCTCGACGGTCCTGGACCTGTCCCGTGTCGAGCCGTGCTTCGTCGTCGAACTCCATGCGACCTCCCGTCACCGCCCTCGGCGCGAGTCTGCCAGCACCGTCGCGACCGCGCCGTTGCGACGACACCGGCGAGCGAACCGGGCCATCGGAGCGCGACCTCGGCGCGGATCTTTGGCATGATGCACCCAGGCCGCTGACCAGCGGTCACACCGCCGCTGACCGAGCGGTCACACAGGGGGACGGAGCACACGATGACGGGGACGAGACGCGCACGTCGGACCATGGCGATCGCAGCGCTGGTGGTGCTGACGATCGCCGGAGGTTGTTCGAGCGACGGAGGGTCGGAGGGATCCGAGGGAACCGGGACCGACGGCGGCTCCACGGAAAGCACGACCATCCGGGTGCCCGACGACCACGAGACGATCCAGGAGGCCGTCGACGCTGCCTCGCCGGGTGACCTCGTGCTGATCAGTCCGGGTGTCTACGAAGAGGCCGTCGAGGTCTCGACCGAGGACCTCACCATCCGCGGGACCGACCGCAACGAGGTCATCCTCGACGGCGGCTTCGAGCTCGAGAACGGCTTCCGAATGCTCGAGACGAACGGCGTCGCGATCGAGAACATCACGGCACGCAACTACACGAGCAACGGCTTCTTCTGGAGCGGCGTGACCGGCTACCGCGGCTCGTACCTGACCGCCTACCGCAACGGCGACTACGGGATCTACGCCTTCGACTCGGTCTCCGGGCAGCTCGACAACTCCCTCGGCTCCGGCAGTCCCGACGCGGGCTTCTACATCGGTGAGTGCTACCCGTGCGACTCGGTCATCGACAACGTCGTGTCGGAGTACAACGGCCTCGGCTACTCGGGCACCAACTCCGGCGGCAACCTGTTGATCGTCAACTCGACGTTCCGCAACAACCGCGCCGGCATCGTGCCCAACAGCGGGAGCTACGAGCTCTGCTACCCGGGCCGTGAGAACACGATCGTCGGCAACCTGGTGTACGACAACAACCGCACCGACATCCCCGGGATCACCGTGTCGTTGCTGGCCCAGGGCAACGGCATCCTCGTCGCCGGCAGCGTGCGCAACACGATCGAACGCAACCTCGTGTGGAACCACGACCGCACGGGCATCGGCCTGGTGCCCTATCCCGAGGAGACCGCGAGCGACCTCGCGCCACCCGAGTCCGAGTGGGACACGCCGTGCTCGGAGACCCACGACGAGCCGGTGCCGGAGATCCCCGCAGAGGACTGCGTGTCGGTCGACGGGCTGCTCGAGGGCTGCGTCGTGATGTGGAACCCGTTCGACAACCGCGTCGTCGACAACGTCGTCGAGTCCTCGGGCGTCGCCGACATCGCCGTGGGCACCGTCGACCTGGACGGTTCCGGCGTCACCACCGAGTCGCTGCGGAACTGCTTCGCCGGCAACACCTTCACCTCGAGCATGCCGGCGTCGATCGAGCAGCTCGCACCATGCGACGCGACGGGATCGGGCGACTGGAACGCGAACCCGCTCGACCTGCTCGGTCTGCTCGGCGAGCCCGCCGAGGCACCGCCGGAGGACATCTACAAGACCACTCCCGAGCCCGGCCCGCAGGAGAACATGCCCGACGCCGAGACCGCGCCGGCCCGTCCGGCCACGGACGTGCCGCCGAAGGTCGACCTCGCGGCGATCAAGCTGCCGGAGCGTCCGGCGACCTGATGCGACGACGACGACTGGTGGTCGTGGTGGGCGTGGTCCTCACGCTCGCGACGTCCTGCACCAGCGATGTCGGCTGGGATCGGCCGACGGGTTTCAGCGGTGGAGCGGAT
>JAFAFN010000502.1 GCA_023423475.1 Actinomycetes bacterium
GGTCGAGCGTCTCCTCGACCCGCTTGCGCATGACGTCCGGCGGGATCGCGAGTTGCTCCATCGCATAGGCCAGCTCCTCCTCGACGGTGTCGGTGACGAAGCCGGACAGGGGGTCCTGGCTCACCACGCCGACGACGTCCGCGAGGTCCCTGGGCGGGTGGGTCGAGGTGTCGCGTCCGTCGACGACGACCCGGCCCTGCAGGTGGCCGCCGGTGAAGTGCGGGACCAGCCCGTTGATCGCGCCGAGGAACGTCGACTTGCCGACACCGGTGCGACCCACGACCAGGCACAGCTCGCCCTCGTCGATGCGCAGGTCGACGTCCACGAGGGTGGGCGACTCGGCGTCGGGATAGGTGATGCTCACATGATCGAACTCGATCACCGCTGCTGCTCCTTCACCCCTGCGTCTCCTTCACCGCTGCATCTCCTTCACCGCAGGGCTCCCTCTCGGCGTTCGACGGCCTCGTCCTCGGCGACCGGCACGGGCGGCTCCGCCGCGTCACGTCCACGCAACGGCGGCGGTGCGATCCACGCAGGGAGCAGCCCGATCAGGATCCCCGCCACCGGCACGGCGGCCAGCTGCGGCCACTCGAGCGGCTGCAGCGAGGGGTTGAGGTTGGTCGGGTCGATGCCCGCACCGGCGTAGAGCACCGCGGCCACCGCGATCCCGGACGCGGCGACGCCCCACTCGGGTGCACGCCACGGGTCCGGTCGATACGTGGTCCGCCGCACTCGGCCGCCGCTCACCACGATGCCGATGCCGGCGACGACCACGCCGACGAGCAGCATCGGCAGACCCAGCGCCTGCGGGGTCGAGCCGTCGAGCAGGCCGTAGGTGCCGACGCAGATGCCGAGCAGTCCGACGAGCACCAGCGACCCGGTGAGCCAGCGGGTCGCCCGGGGGATGCCGACGGTCCGACCGTACCCACGGGAGTCCATGGCTGCCGCCAGCAGCAGCGACCGGTCGAGCGCGTCGGTCATGACCGGCACGGCGACCTGGCGGAACCAGTGGGTGCGGCGGCCGACCTCTCCCCGCAGGCGCCGTGCACGGGTGATGCGCTGCGCGCTCTCGACGAGCTGGGGTGCGACGGTCAGCGCGACGGTGATCGCGACGCCCACCTCGTAGAGGGCGCTCGGGACGGCCTTCAGCAGCCGCTTCGGGTTGGCCAGCACGTTCGCCGCACCGAGGCAGATGAGCAGCGTCGCCAGGCGGAGTCCGTCGTAGAGCGCGGCCAGGATGCCCTCGAGGGACACCGCCCCGCCGATGCGGATGCCGGCCGCGGCCTCGGGCAGCGGGATCTCCGGCAGGGTGAACAGCACGTGCTCGCCGTGCTGGCCGTCGAGCAGCATCCGGAAGAGCACCCGGATCCCGATGATGATCAGGCCGAGGGTCACATACGCGGTGAAGCCCTTGGACCAAGGGGCATCGCCGCGCCGGGCGGACACGACGTAGGCGACGACCGCGATGACGATCAGGAGCAGGAGCGGATTGGTGGTGCGACTCGCCGCGGTGGCCATGCCCAGGGCCCAGAGCCACCAGGCGCCGGGATGGAGGTCGCGTGCGAGGCGCCTACGTGAGGTCGCCGGTGCCATCGGGACCGTCGGTGACGGCGGCCGGTCGTCCCCGGAGGGCCGCTCGTCGGCGGAGGAGGAAGGCACCACTGCCCAAGGCTGCCACCAGGGCGAGGGTGACGATGACCCCGATGGGCGATCCCGCGTCGCGGCCGGTGCCGCTCAGGTCGACCGCGGCGGTCTCGTCGTCCTCGATCACCACGCCGTCCGCGAGCTCCTCGTCGTCGTCCCCGGTGCTCGAGTCGTCGCGTTCGTCGGTCGCGGCGTCGACCTCTGCGTCCGCGCCGGCCTCGTCAGCGTCGGCGGAGGTGGGTGTCGTGGTCGTCGACGAACCCGGCTCGCCGACGGTGCCCTGTGCGTCGTCGCGGTGCTGGTCGTACACCGGCGATCCGTCGGTCGGAGCACCGCCGGTCGCGGGGTCCGGCACGCCGGCCGCGGGCGGCGCCGCGGGTGGGGGGAGCGCCGGTGCGGTCGGCGCCGGTGCGGGAGGTGTGGTCGGAGCGGGTCCCGACGGCTTCGGCGCGGTCGCGCTCGGGTCGCAGTCGTTGCCGGGAAGTCCGCCGGGTGCGGTCCCGGGCAGCGGCGCGGGCACCGCGAAGCGGGGGGCCGGCGACGTGGAGGCGGACTTGTCGAGCGAGAACGACCAGCCTTCGACCGATCCGGCGGGCGGTGTCCGGTTGCCGGCGCCCCAGTTGGAGTAGCACCACTGCCCGCCCCTCGCGGCCAGCCAGTACGACCAGTAGGCCGTCGCCGGGGACGCCGTCTGGCACGGATCGCTCTCGGGGCGTCCTGCGATCTTGCAGATGAAACCGGGGAACCGGACCGTGGTCGTGTAGTCGATGCCGGCCTGCTGCAGTGCCGAGAAGCCGCTGGTGACCGGCTGGGGGGCACAGCGCACGTGCACGCCGCCGCCGAGCTCCTGGAAGTCGATGACCACCGTGACGCCGTCCGGAGTGGTGCAGACGCCGTTGGTCCATGCGCCGGCGCTGGGCACGGCGAGCGGTGCGCCCAGCGTCGCGGCGAGCACCGCGAGCGCGAGCAGGGCCCTGTGCATCACGACCCTGTGTGGCGTGACTCGGCGCGTCACGATCGTTCGTCCCGTCGACCGCGCCCGGCCGCGGCGACCGCGGCGCCGGCGACGAGCAGCACGACGCCCAGGCCGGCCAGCGGCGCCGCGTCGTCGCCGGTGCGTGCGAGTGCACCCGACCCGGTCCCGTTCCGACCGGTCGATGCGCCGCCTCGGCTGGCGCCGAGGGAGTCGACCGCGGATCCATTGCCACCGGACGGTCCGAGCGTGGTCGTCGGCGACGACGAGGGCGGCGCGAGCGTCGTCGGTGCGGCGGTCGTCGGCGTCGGCGCTGTCGTGGTCGACGTCGGCACGGTGGTCGTCGATGACGTCGTGGTGCTGGTGGTCGTCGTGGTGGTCACCGGGTCGACGTCCTGCACGCCGTAGGGCGACAACCCGAGTGCCAGGACGGCCTGCGAGGTGGCGCGTCGCCACTGGTCGCCCATCTGGGTCGTGATGCCGTCGGTGAGCGCGCTGGCGAACCCGGTCGGGTTGTAGGCGATCGCTCCGTCCTCGCCGGCTGCGGGGGTGCCGGCGGTGTTCGCCGGGGTCAGCTGCAGGGTGGTGACGTAGTCGGCGGCACGATCGGCTGCGGTCGTCGCCCCGGCAGCACGGAGGAACTGGGCGATGACACCCGAGCTGTTCGAGTTGGGGCTCGCCGTGGGGCCCGTGCCGCCGAAGGACCCGTCGGAGCCCTGGATGCCGAGCAGCCAGGAGATGCCGTCCTCGAGGGCAGCCTGGACCGCCGCGGTCCGCGGGACCGCGAGGAGCGCTTGGAGCGAGAGTCCGGTGGTGTCGGTGTCGGCCTGGGTGTCGTCCGTGCACGATGCGGTGCTGCCGTAGGTCAGCCGGAAGCCGCCCGCCGGGCACTGCTGCGCGACGAGGAAGTCGATCGCCTGCGTCGGCACGCCGTCGTCGGTGAGCGCGAGCGCGAGCATCGACAGGGACTGCCCGAAGCCGTTCGATGCGTTCCACGTGGGGTCGGGCACGTCGTCGGAGAAGCGCCCGGTCTGCACCCCGGTGGTCTCCATCAGACCGCGCAGCACCGCCTCGAGATCGGTGCCGCCGACCGTGGTCGAACGCCCCATCGACAACAGGGTCAGCACGGTCTTCCCGGTCGGGCCGGCGTCGCGCACGGTGTCCGCACCGGCGGTCCAGGTCGTGTAGGCGGCCACGTTCGCGGGCTGCGAGAGCACGTCGGTCGTGGTCTCGGCCTGGGCGTCCGAGCCGCGCCCCGCGGCGACGAACGCCAGCACGGCGTCCATCGTCAGGCCCCAGTCGGTCCCGGGCCCGAACGACGCAGGCATGGTGTCGCCGTTGGCGGCGAGCTGCGCCGCGAGCCAATCGATCGCGGCCTCCGCCTGCGGGGTCGGTGCTGGCGGCGCCGCGGTCGCGCTGCCCGGGGCGAACAGTGCCCCGATGAGGGCGAGCAGTCCGAACAGCGAGAGCGCGACCGATGCTCGGTGTGCACCCGCCGGAGCGGGTGCTGCTGCGGGACGGGGTGGGGCTGTCTGATGGGGCATGGTTCCTCCTGGGCCGAGTGCCCAGGGGCTCCATGCGCGGAGCTCCACGGGCTCCGGCATCCGCAATCCACGACGGAAAGGCTCGAAGCGAGAAGCGAGGTGGGAGCATTCCGACTCGTGCCACCCGAGCGGGGCGACACCTACGGTTGCGGGACAGCGCCGGACTTCGACCGGCTTTCCTCCACACGACGCACTGGGTTGTCAGCGGCCATTCGACCATCGACGCTCAGTCGCGGCAACTCCACGCCGTTCGTGCGGCCTCGGCGATGTCGCGATGCGTGCGTCCGGTCGCGAGGGCGGCGGCGACCACGTCGTCGTGCTCCGCCTTGGTGCCGTGGGGTCCGATCTTCATCCGGATGGTGTGCCCGTCGACGCTCACGGCCTCGATCCGACGTTCGAGCTCGACCTTGGTGACGTCTCGGAGTCGATAGCCCAGGGTGCCAGTCTCGCTGGCGACGAGCTGCGCCAGCGGCTCGACGAGCTCGGGCGGGCACAGCACCGAGAGCAGGTGGCCCGGCCGGCTCTTCTTCATCGTGATGGGAGCGACCCACGCGTCGGACGCTCCGGCGGTCAGGCTCCGGTCGATGACGTGGCCGAGGACCTCGGGGCTCACGTCGTCGAGGTTGCATTCGATGACGGCCGCCGAGGTGGCACCGCCACCGGGTGCCGCCGGCACGACGATCGTCGCGACGATGACGTTGGCGTGTCCCGGTGGATCCATCGTGCCGGCGCCGCGCCCGGACGCGACCACCGTGCCGGCGGGGTGCGGGCCCCACTCGTCGACCATCGTCGCGAGCAGCGCGGCGCCGGTCGGGGTGGCGGTCTCGGCGTCGATGTCGACCGATCGGACCGGGCAGCCTCGGAG
>JAFAFN010000529.1 GCA_023423475.1 Actinomycetes bacterium
CGTCGAGCGCTGACGCGATCTGGAGCGCTTCGGCGGGAGGTCGTGTGCGGCTGACGACGACACGGAGGCGCTCGGGTGCGGTGGGCACCTGTGGCGGGACACGCGTGTCGAGCACGAGGCCGAGACCCGGGAGTGCGACCGCTCCTGCGGTGGGCACCCCACCCTCGACGAGCGCGACGTGCACGGCCCAGTCGTCGCGACCCTCGCCGTACTCGCGGGTGCCATCGAGCGGGTCGATGATCCAGACCCGCGGGGCGTCCAGACGCGAGGTGTCCTCTCGCTCGTCGCCGCGTGCCTCCTCGGAGAGCACTGCGTCCTGCGGGCGGTGCTCACGCAGCGCGGCGGTCAGCAACTCATGGGACACCCGGTCGCCCTCGTCCTTGACGAAGGCGGGCTCCGCGCCGTCCTCTCGCAGCCGACGACGCAGCTCGATCAGGACGTCGCCCGCGGCTTCGGCGAGACGTGCAGCGAGCTCGTGATCGTCGGCGTTCGGCATGCCGGCAGCCTAGCCATCGCAATACCTGACCTTGCTGGTCGGGAATTGGCGCCGTAGTGTCCCCGAGACCGTTCTGCACCTGACAGGTATCGAATGAACTACGAACTCTCAGATCTCCAGACGCTCGAGGCGGAGTCGATCCACATCATCCGTGAGGTCGCCGCCGAGTTCGAGCGGCCGGTGCTGCTGTTCTCCGGCGGCAAGGACTCGATCGTGATGCTCCGCCTGGCGGAGAAGGCGTTCTGGCCGGCCAAGATCCCGTTCCCGGTCATGCACGTCGACACGGGCCACAACTTCGACGAGGTCTACGACTACCGCGACCGTCGGGTCGCCGAGCTGGGCGTGAAGCTCGTCGTCGCCTCGGTGCAGGAGTCGATCGACTCGGGTCGTGTGGTCGAGCAGACCGGCCCGCGTGCCAGTCGCAACCAGCTCCAGACGGTGACCCTGCTCGACGCGGTCGAGGAGCACGGCTTCGATGCGGCCTTCGGTGGCGCACGCCGCGACGAGGAGAAGGCCCGAGCGAAGGAGCGTGTGTACTCCTTCCGCGACGAGTTCGGTCAGTGGGACCCGAAGAACCAGCGCCCCGAGCTGTGGAGCCTCTACAACGGTCGACACCACCGCGGCGAGCACATCCGGGTCTTCCCGATCAGCAACTGGACCGAGCTCGACATCTGGAACTACATCGCGACCGACGGCATCGAGGTGCCGTCGATCTACTACGCCCACGAGCGAGAGGTCTTCCAGCGTGACGGCATGTGGCTCGCGGTGTCGCCTTACGTCACGGTGATGGACGGCGAGGTGCCCGAGGTGCGCACCGTCAGGTTCCGCACCGTCGGCGACGCCTCGTGCACCGGTGCGGTCGAGTCACCCGCGGCGACCGTCGAGCAGATCATCGACGAGGTCGCGGCGACCCGGCTCACCGAGCGAGGTGCCACCCGGGCCGACGACCGAGCCTCCGAAGCTGCCATGGAGGATCGCAAGCGTGAGGGGTACTTCTGATGGCTGAGCTGCTGCGCTTCGCGACGGCCGGGTCGGTGGACGACGGGAAGTCCACCCTGATCGGTCGGCTGCTGTACGACTCGAAGTCGATCTTCGAGGACCAGCTCGAGTCGGTCGCCGACGCCAGCGAGCGGATGGGACTCGAGGGGACCAACCTCGCGCTGCTCACCGACGGTCTGAGGGCCGAGCGTGAGCAGGGCATCACCATCGACGTCGCCTACCGCTACTTCGCGACGCCTCGGCGGAAGTTCATCATCGCGGACACCCCGGGGCATGTGCAGTACACGCGCAACATGGTGACCGGGGCGTCCACCGCGGACCTCGCCATCGTGTTGATCGACGCCCGCAAGGGCGTGCTCGAGCAGTCCCGCCGACATGCCTTCATCGCCTCGCTCCTGCGCATCCCGCACCTGGTGCTGGCGGTCAACAAGATGGACCTCGTCGACTACGACCAGGGTCGCTTCGACGAGATCGTCGCCGAGTTCTCGTCGTTCGCGGCGAAGCTCGACGTGAACGACCTGACGTTCATCCCGATCTCGGCGCTCAACGGCGACAACGTCGTCAGCCGTTCGCCGAACATGGGCTGGTACGACGGCGCCTCGCTGCTGCACCACCTCGAGACGGTGCACATCGCGTCGGACCGCAACCTGATCGATGCACGCTTCCCGGTCCAGTACGTGCTGCGGCCCCAGACCGACGAGTTCCACGACTACCGCGGCTACGCAGGTCAGGTGGCTGCGGGCGTGTTCAAGCCGGGCGACGAGGTCGTCGTGCTGCCCTCCGGGTTCAGCTCGACGGTCGCGGCGATCGACAGCTTCGACGGTCCCGTCGACGAGGCGTTCGCCCCGATGTCGGTCACGATCCGGCTGGCGGACGAGATCGACGTGTCCCGCGGCGACATGATCTGCCGGCCCCAGAACCAGCCGACGGCGTCCCAGGACATCGACGCGATGGTCTGCTGGCTCACCGAGGCGTCGACGCTGACGCCGCGCACGAAGCTGACGATCAAGCACACCACCAGGACCGCGAAGGCGATGGTCAAGGATCTGCGCTACCGCTTGGACGTCAACACGTTGCACCGCGACGAGGCCGCCGCCTCGCTGGGGCTGAACGAGATCGGTCGCGTGACCCTTCGCACCACCCAGCCGCTGTTCTTCGACGAGTACCGCCGCAGCCGTGAGACCGGCTCGTTCATCCTCATCGACGACGCCACCAACGCGACGGTCGGCGCGGGGATGATCCTCGGCGAGACCCAGTGAGCCAGGACGGACCGGGGGAGCGGATCGTCGTCTGGCACGACGGAGCGGTCCCTCGCTCCGCCCGGACGAAGGTGACCGGTGGGAGCGGCGCGGTCGTCTGGTTGACGGGCCTGTCGGGCTCGGGCAAGTCGTCGGTCGCCGTCGAGCTCGAACGACGGCTGGTCGACGCCGGTCGAGCGGCCTACCTGCTCGACGGCGACAACCTCCGTCACGGTCTGAACGTCGACCTGGGCTTCAGCGCCGAGGACCGCGACGAGAACGTCCGGCGCGTCGGCGAGGTCGCCACATTGTTCGCCGATGCGGGACTCGTCGCCGTGGTCCCGCTGGTCTCGCCGTACCGCGCCGCTCGCGATGCCGTGCGCCGTCGGGTGACCGATGCCGGGCTGCCGTTCGTCGAGGTGTTCGTCGACACACCCCTCGAGGAGTGCGAGCGACGCGACCCCAAGGGCCTCTATGCCAAGGCCCGCGCGGGGGAGCTGCGCGGCATGACCGGGATCGACGACCCCTACGAGGCGCCGACGGCGGCGGAGCTGGTGCTCACACCGGCCGACGGGTTGCCGCGGCGTCAGGCCGAGCAGGTGCTCGAGCTGCTCGCCGCCTCGACCGACTGACCGCGTCGACCGATTGAGCGCGGCAACGCTCCGCGCCGAAATCCGGTGCTCCCGCAAGGGTGGTTCCGTACAGCTCGGCGCATGTTGCCCGTGCTGCTCGAGGTGGACGACGAGGTCGAGGATGTCCGGGCGACGTGACCGACGACGAGCTGGTGGCAGCGATTCAAGAGGTGATGGACGCCTGCTCGACGAACCAGGACGCGCTGGAGCAGGCGTTCGCAGAGTGGCCACCCAAAGCCCCGAGCCAGGCTCGACTTGACCAGCTACGCGCCTCCATCGAAGAGCACCGCTGACTACTACGCGGTGACCGACGTGTGCGGTGCAGCGATGTGGTCACTCGTCTCGACCGGTGACCACCGGAACTGGCGGGTGATCGTGTCCGTCCTCGACCCGGCGGCGCGTTCTCGCCTCGAACAGCTCTTCGATCCAGGGTGACCTGGTGCGTCAGGTCGAGGCCACCGACAACATCGAGGTGCGCGCCGGCTCGGTCCAGCGGTCGGCGAAGGCTCCATCGCCGTGCAGGTCGTGCACCAGTACTTCGCCTCGCTCGACCGGGAGCCGGTCGGTCACTCACACGGGGTCGGCTGACGCGTCACGCTCCGCCCGACGCACGAGCGCGGCACCAGCGACACCCACGACCAGGCACACGGCGCCGATCGCGATCATCGTGACCTGGAACGACGTCGAGTACGACGCTCGACCCGCCGAGAGCGCCTGGTGCGCGAGCGTGCTCGAGGGTTCGTGTCCGGTGCGGACGTAGACACCGAGTCCGTCGAGCGCCGAGGCCGTGCGGGACGGCGGCACGCCGGCATCGGTGAGTCGACGCACGACCCCACCCCGAGCGAGGGAGTCGACCAGCACCGTCGACAGCGCGAGGCCCATGGCGTAGGCGATCTGGCCGACCGTCGCACGAGAGGACGTGATCGGGCCGTAGAAGCGGGCCATGCGACCCGACGCCGCGGCGACGATCAGTCCGCCGTAGGGGATCGAGGCCATCGTCGCACCGAAGCCGATCAACAGCAGCGACGGGACGAGCGTGGCGTAGGAGCCGTCGTGCAGCAGGGTCGCGACGCCGCCGACGGCCACCAGCGATCCGCCGACGACGACGGCGGTGCCGTTCGACATGCCCCGTCCGATGAGTCGACCCGTGAACAGCGCGGCGACGACGCCGATCAGGAGGAACGGGAGGATGCCGAGGGACACCTTCACGGGTTCGAGGCCGTCGGCGTACTGCCAGAGGTTCGAGAACTGCAGGATGGTCGAGCTCTGGGCGAAGTTGTAGATGAATCCGGCGCAGACGGCAGCCAGGAAGACCGGATGCCGGAGCACCTCGACGGGGAAGCACGGGTGGGCAGCGCGGCGCTCGACGAGCACGAAGGCCCCCAGCACGACGACGCCGGCGAGCATGGGAGCCCAGCAGAGGATGTCGCCGAGGCCCTTGGAGAGGTGGCTCAGCCCGAACAGCACCCCGATGATGCCCAGCGCCAGGAGCACCTGGCCCCGCAGGTCCGCAGGACCCGATGCCGTCGGCCGCGTCCTGGGCAGCAGCACGCGGGTGAGCACGAGGCTGACGGCGCACGCCGCAGGGATCAGCACGAAGGCCAGTCGCCAGCTGGTCGAGGCGAGCAGCCCGCCCAGGTAGCTGAACAGCACGAGCACGATCGACCCGCTCGCCGCGTACACGCCGAGGGCATGGGGGACCCGGTCCTTCGGCGTGATGAGGCGGATGTAGGCGAACGACGCGGTGAAGACACCGCCCAGTCCCAGGCCGACCAACGCCCGGCCACCGAGGTACACCGCAGAGCTCGGGGCGGCGGCGGTGAGCAGGTCGCCGGCGATGGCCACGCCGAGCGCACCGGTGAGCATCCGCCGCCATCCGATGCGGTCACCGAGCAGGCCGGCGGAGATGACCGTCGCTGCGAGGAACAGCGTCGAGACGCTCGCGGCGAACGCGAGCAGACCACCCTGCATGTCGAGACCACGCGACGCCTCGACGAGCGCCGTGCTGGCGATGGTGGGGTCGACGGCCTGGATGCCGCCGAGCGCTCCCAGGAAGAGGATGGCCGTGCGGGGCGCGGCCAGCACGTCGTCGTCCGGCCGCTCTGCTGCAGTTGCAACAGGGGTGGGGGGCAGGGGTGGCGGTGGTCAACGACTCAGCCGGCGGTCAGCGACAGGGGGGCGAAGCCACCCTTCGGGGGGTCGACCACGATCGGGTCGGGGCCCGAGAAGTCGACGTCGGACAGCTCGATCGCCTGTGGGACCGGATTGTCGTAGGTGCGCAGGACGTAGCGGCGGTCGGTCAGGTTGGCGATCGTGGACCAGAGCGTGTGGTCGTCGTCCTCGGGCTTGTCGTCGGCCCGGATGAAGCCCCATGGGATGTCGAAGTTGTTCAGGATGTGCAGCGCGGTCAGCTCGAGTTCGGCGCCGGTCGCCACCGGCCGCAGCGCCGCGGTCATCGCCGCGGCGCGCACGAAGCGGGCGGGCGAGCTCGAGTCACCCGGGAGCCCGAGCATGCCGGGCCCCTGGCCCATCATCGACAGCTCGACGCCCTCGATGCTGATCGGCGAGGGGTTCTCCACCGACAGGTTCACGTAGTTGCGCAGATTGGTGAGGTGCCAGTCCATGTGGGGCCAGTTGCACGCCACACCGATCGGGTTGTCGGTCACGACCATCCGGCCGTCGACCCACTCGACGACCGCGGACGCGCCACCCGCGTCGTGCAGCACGATGTGCGCGGGCGGAGCGAACCCGAACGGCCCGAAGACGTAGGGCCACACCGTCGTGGAGCCCATCGCCGCGGTGGCCTCGGCGACGGTCCCACAGGTGCCGAGCAGGTAGGCGACGACGTTGACGATCGACATGAGCGACTCGGGATCCGCTCCGTCGGCAGGGGTGTAGTCGCAGAAGCCGGGCATGTAGAGCAGTCCTGCGTACAGTCCGGCCTGGTTCATGCCGTCGGTGAACATGTCGGTGTGACCGAAGACGTCCATGCCGACGAACCCGTACTCGGCGGTCCAGGTCTTGCCAGGGCGGTCATCGACACCGATGCCGGTGCCCTGGTACCCGATCGGCAGCGCCGTGATCCTGGTCCCCATGTCGTTGGGGAACTCCATCGTCCGACCGGCCACGACGGTCCCGTCGGTGGCCTTCACACGGAAGCTGGTGCACATGTTCGACTCCTCGTCCCCGGGTCCGGACGCGGACCCACCCCGAACCCGTCGGCAGCTCGGCTCGGATGAGGAGTATTCGGCCGCGTCACCTCACGGAGCGGGCACCACCGTGTCGGCCTCTCGCCAGCACCACCAGGCGACGACCGAGCGGTAGGGAGCGAAGGGCTCGCCGAGCACGGCGAGCTCCTTCTCGGTGGGCATGGCGTCGAGCTCGAACGCCTTCGCGAATCCTGCTCGCACCCCGTAGTCACCGGTCGGCCACACGTCGAGGCGGCGGAGGTCGAACATGAGGAACATCTGCGCGGTCCAGGGCCCGATCCCACGCACCACGGTGAGGTGCTCGACCACGTCGGCGTCGTCGAGCCGGCCGATCCGATCGAGTCGCACCGTGCCGTCAGCGGCGTGCGCCGCGAGGTCCAACAGCGCGGCGGTCTTCGCGCCCGAGAGCCCGGCCGCTCGGAGTGCCTCGGGGTCCGTGGCCAGCACCGCGTCGGGGGTGAAGGGCTCGCCCACGGTGTCGAGCACGCGGCCCCAGATGGTCGCGGCCGCCTTGCCGGCGAGCTGTTGGTACGCGATCGACGAGGCGAGCGCCTCGAAGCGTCGCGACGGCGCAGCACCTCGACGTGGCACAGGTGCGCCGTGCCGGTCGCGCAGGTCCGACATCACGGGATGCAGCCGCGCGAGCTCGTCGGCGGCCGCGCGCCAGGCCGGCCTCGTCGCCTGGGTGGGCATCAGCGGTTCCTGAACTCGGGCGGACGCCGCTCGAAGAAGGCGCCGACGGCCTCGCCGGTGTCCTCGGTGAACGACGTCATGATCTGCGTCCTGTTCTCGAGGTCGATGCCGGCGCGCATGCTGCCGACCTCGAGGTTGGACCACATGACCTCCTTCGTCATCCACACCCCGGTCGGCGAGTTGGTCGCGATCTGACGTGCCGTGTCCGCAGCCGCAGCGAGCAGGTCGGCGTCGTCCACGACCCTGGAGACCAGGCCGATGCGCTCCGCTTCGTCCGACTCGACCATCCGTCCGGTCAGGAGCAGTTCGAACGCGCGGCTCGCGCCGATCCAGCGGGGGAGGAGCCACGACACGCCGATGTCGCAACCCGACAGCCCGATGCGCACGAAGGCGACGTTGAAGCGTGCCGAGCTCGACGCGATGCGCACGTCGGAGGCGAGGGCGAGCGCGAGGCCACCACCGGATGCGGCACCGTTGACGGCGGCGATGACCGGGATCCGCAGCGACCGCAGCGCCGGGACGAACGCCGCGATGCGCTGCTGGATGTCCATGCCGCGCTGCACCCGACCTCGTCCGGATGGCTGCGACGAGCCGGTGACGCCGATGTCGGTGAGGTCGAGCCCGGAGCAGAAGCCCCTGCCCTCACCCGTGATGAGCAATGCCCGCAGCGACTCGTCGGCTGCGACCTCGTCGAGCGCCGCGTGCAGCTCGTCGATCAGCGTCGGGTTGAGCGCGTTCAACCGCTTGGGGCGGTCCAACGTGAGCACGGCGATCGTGTCGTCCACACCGACCGGCGCACTCGGCGCGGGGTCGGGGAGATCGAAGCTGCTCAGTCGCTCGAGTCGGAGCGTGGTGAAGCCGGTGTCGGAGAGGCCGGTGTCGGAGAGGATGGACTCGTCGGTCATCCCCCGAGCATCGCACGCCCGCCCGGGTCAGGCAGCCGGAGGTGCCGATCGCCTGGTCCGGACCACCGGGGACCGGTCGACGTCGCCGTGCGGCTCGCCGGCCTGCTCGTAGCAGCCGGCGTGGAAGTGCTCGACACGCGACCAGCGCCCCTGTTCGTACACGTTGCAGATCACCTGCTTGTGCCGAACCTTGGCCTGGAACTTCACGCGCTCTCCACAGAGCGTGCAGTCGACGGTGCTGCCGGGTTCGACGTCGCGGAGCACTGCTCGGCTCCGCAACGCCGTACCGGTCGGTGTGATGGTGCTGGTCCCCATGGAGGTTGGTATCGGCCCATGGTTCCTCCGGCCTGTAACAGCCCGACGGAATTGAGCCGTTCGACCCATGCCGAGCAGTCGGGTCGTTCGACCCCGAGCACTCGGGGTCAGCGCGTGAGCGGCTTGTACTTGATCTTGTGGGGCTGGGCGGCGTCGGCGCCGAGCTCCTTGCGGCGGAAGGCCTCGTACTCCGAGAAGTTGCCCTCGAACCATCGCACCTGCGAGTCGCCCTCGAACGCCAGCATGTGGGTGGCGATCCGGTCGAGGAACCAGCGATCGTGTGAGATCACCACGACACAGCCGGGGAACCCCTCGAGTGCGTCCTCGAGCGCGCGGAGCGTGTCGATGTCGAGATCGTTCGTGGGCTCGTCGAGCAGGAGGACGTTGCCGGCGGTGCGCAGCAGCTTGGCCAGGTGCACCCGGTTGCGCTCACCACCGGAGAGCTGTCCGACCTTCTTCTGCTGGTCGGGGCCCTTGATCATGAAGCTCGCGCAGTAGACGCGGCTGTTCACCTCGCGGTTGCCGACCTTGACGATGTCCTGACCGTCGGTGATCTCCTCGTAGAGGGTGTTGTCGGGGTTGAGCGAGTCCCGGGACTGGTCGACGTAGGAGAGGTCGACCGTCGAGCCGATCGTCAACGTGCCGCCGTCCGGAGCGCTCTCTGCGTCGTCGCCGTGGTTGAACGCGTCGACCAGCATGCGGAACAGCGTGGTCTTGCCGGCACCGTTCGGGCCGATGATCCCGACGATGCCGCCGGGCGGCAGGCTGAACAACAGGTCGTCGATCAGGAGCCGGTCGCCGAAGCCCTTGCTGATGCCGTCCGCCTCGATCACCACGCTGCCCAGG
>JAFAFN010000012.1 GCA_023423475.1 Actinomycetes bacterium
GCCCGTGCCCGAATGGATCGACGTCTCGCAGACCCTCGAGCGCTGGTTCGCCTTCGTCGACGTCTGCGGTTTCACGTCGTTCACCGAGGCCAACGGCACCCCCGCCGCGCTCGAGGTGCTCACCCGCTTCCGCAGCGCCGTGCGGGCCGTCACCGGCCGACGTGGTGTGCGCGTACTCAAGTGGCTGGGCGACGGCGCCATGCTCGTCGGCGTCGAGCCCGGTCCGGTCATCGCTGCGGTCTGCGAGCTCCGGCTGCGCTTCGACGAGGACGCCTTCGACATCCACGCCGGCATCGCGGGTGGCCACGTGCTGCTCTTCGAGGGTGACGACTACATCGGCCCCGCCGCGAACCACGCGTCCCGGTTGTGCGAGGCCGCAGCGCCCGGAGAGGTGCTCGCCGTCGGTGTGGCCCAACATCTGCCGGACTGGGTCCAGCTCGTCGACCACGTGACCGTGGACGCCCACGGCATCGGCGAGCTCAGCGGGGTGATGCGCCTCGCCGTCTCGGACAGCGTCCGCACCGCCCGCGCCTACAACTGAACCGGACCAGCAGCGCGACGCCGACCCGGCGTCACTTCTGCGCCGCGACCTCGACCCGGTAGGCGATCGGGGTCATCTCGTAGTTGGTCAGCCAGAGTCGGTGGGCGCCGGTCGCAGTGGCGGTGAAGGGCTCGTCGACCCCGACGCCGTACAGGCCCTCGCCGGAATCGATGAAGTACTCGAACCCGTCCGCCTCGACGTCGGGATCCACGTCGACCGAGGTCATCGGCGCACCGGGTGGTGCGAGCACGACGTCGAGGTCCCCGGTCGGCGAGCTGGCCGTGATCCGGACCTCGTCACCCTCCTCGAGGGCGACCTCGAAGAGGACACCCGAGCGGAAGCCGCTGATCGTGCCCTCGACGGGCTCGTCGAGGGCGAGCGTCGTCACCGGTGCAGGCTCGGTGAGCTGCCACAGCGGCAGCGTCGAGGTCCACCCGACCTCGATGTCGCGTGCGCCGACGGCGACCGAGATCACGACCTGGGCGAGGGCGTCGGCCGGAACCTCGAGCCGGAAGGAGTTGGGGGCGACCTCGCGGGCGGCGACCTCGGGGTCGAGCGGCTCGAGGGTGCCGAAGAGCTCCTCGACCGATGCGCCGGTCCGCTCCGCGACCTGTCGGGCGTACTCCTCGTTGATGGGAGTCGACGACGCACCCTCTGCGAGCACGTCCTCGGCGAGCAGGTCGCCGATGTACACACCGATGACATCGGCTGGTCCCTGCGCGGCGAACTCCCACTCCCGGGCGTCCTCCGACGGCGGGAGGAGCAGGGTGTAGCTCTCGATGTCGTCGTCGAAGTCGATCGTGCCGGAGGTCTCCCCGCCCTGGTCAGCACCGCCCTGGTCGACACTGACCGGGGCGAGCAGCAGGTCGTCGCCGCCGTCGTCGAGGATGCGCTCGACCGACCGCTCGACGTCCTGGATGCTGAGCGAGAGCGAGAAGGACTCGTCGAACGAGAGCCCGCTGATGCCGGCCAGGTCGCCGGCGGCGGTGAACAGCGCGCCGCCCGATTGGCCGTCCGCGATGACGGCGTCCGACTGCAGGTAGCTCTGGTCCCAACCCTCCGCCGTCCGGCTCCGCGACATGATCCCGGAGGTGATGGTCAGGTCGGCGTCGTCGAGCCGCGCGGTGCCGGGGAACCCGACGAGGAACACGTCGTCGCCCTTGTCGACGCTCGGGTCACCCAGCGGGAGCGGTCGCAGCCCGTCGACGTCCTCGAGCGGCCCCAGCAGCGCCACGTCGCTGGCCACGTCGGCGCCCACGAGGGGGACCGCGCCCAGCGGATCGATGCCGCCGAGGCTCACCTCGGCGGCATCGAAGGGATCGACGACGTGGAGGTTCGTCACGACGTAGTCCTCGTCGTCGACGCGGACCGCGACGCCGGTGCCCGTGGCGAGCGGTGTCTCGATGAGGACGATCGACTGCTCACCGCAGCTCACCAGCTGCGTCGCGGGCTTCTGACCCTCGCCGACGGCGCACGGGTTCGCCGTCGCGGCGGGGGTGGCCTCGTCGCGCCCGGACTCGGACCCGGACCCGGTGCATGCGGTGAGGGCGACCGCTGCGCCGAGGAGGAGACCCGCGAGGCGGGCCGTGGTCGACGAGTGCCTGATCGACATCTGGTGCTGCTCCCTGTCGGAACGATGAGCCGTGGGACCGACGGTCGGTGCGGACGGAACGGTCGAGTGAACCGGGGTGGGGGCGCGCTGTCCAGCCGAGTGGGACGGCCGGTACCGTTCCTCCCGTGCCTCGCCGCGTCTTCGTCCCCGTCGTGTCATTGCTCGCCTGGACGTTGTTCGTCTGGGTGGGGCGGATCCGCAACGCGGTGTCCGATCCCGAGCTGGTCGGCTCGGAACGACTCGGACCGATCCTGTTGGCGGCGAGCTTCGTCGTGCCGGCGTTGGTGCTCGCCGTGGTGCTGTTCACCTCGGCGCGCGGTGCTCGTGGCGTCGGCCCGGTCCTGCGCTACGGCGTGGTGGCACTCGCGGCATGGACGTGCGGGGTGTGGCTGGTCCGACTCGCCGACATCGTGTTCGGCGGCGACAGGGCGGTCGGCTTCATCGTGGTGCACGCCGTCCTGGCGGTGGTCTCCGCGGTGCTGGCGGTCCTCGCTGCCAGGTCGGTGCTCGACGCGCCCCTCGCCCAGCCCGCGGCACCGTGAGCTCTCGCCCGGCGGGGCCGTCGGCCCACCCCTCGGGACCGTGAGCACAGCAACGAGTTGAAGAACAGTCAGGACGGCATGGCATGAGCCACAGCAGGGTGCTGGCACATCACGGTCGTCTTGGGACATGATGTCTGCGTGGCTTTCGGGTCACGTTCTGCGTCATCCTCCCATCCACCCTTCCTCTCCCACGGGTGGCGCAGATCGAGGGTCCTCCTATCACTGGTGGTGATGGGGTCTAGTGCTGGGATGACCCTCCCTCTCGCTGCAACTGCGAGCTCCCCGGTCCGGGTCGAGCTTGCAGCTGCGCGTCCGGGCGGCGGTCGGGGCCGACGTCAGCCCGGTGGTCAGCCCGGCTGGTTGACCAGGTGTGCGGCCGACATCGTGAAGTACTCCGACATGCGCGCGTGCACGACCGCCTGCAGCTCCGGGTCGAGGGGTGTCCCGGGCATGGTCGCATCGAGCGCGGTCTGCATCGCTGCGACCCAGTGGTCACGTTCCGCGTCGCCGATCACGAAGGGCACGTGGCGCATGCGCAGACGCGGGTGGCCGCGCTGCTCCGAATAGGTCGTCGGCCCACCCCAGTACTGGGCCAGGAACATCGCCAGTCGCTCCCGTGCCGGGCCGAGGTCGTGCTGATCGGGGTAGAGCGGCAACAGCACGTCGTCATCCGCGACCACGGCGTAGAAGCGTTCGACGAGCTGGTCGAAGAACGGCTGGCCGCCGACCGCCTGGAAGACGCTGATCTGGTGCTGGTCGTCGGCCGGTTCGCTCACGCCCCCATCGTGGCGTCCCGGCGTCGGGTGGGCCAGCCACGTCCGGAAGTGGGCCAGCTCCGGCCGGGAGTGGGGCAGGGGCGCGGCGCCGCACTACGATCGCCGTCCATGGGACAGCCGGTCACCGTCATCGAGAAGCCGTCGAGCCGTGGCGGCGTGGTCCGCTACGAGATCAATCGCACCCTGACGGGCATGGGGCACGAGCGCTACGTCGCCGGTGAGACCGTCGAGGGCGACCGTCCGCCGGACGAGCTGGCTCGTCGCCTGCTCGAGCGTGGCGGGATCGAGAAGATCCACATCAACTCGAACGTGATCACCATCGACCTGGCGAAGGGCGCCGACACCGACGGCATCGCCGAGATCATCGGCGATCTCTACACCTACTACCGGCCGGGTGTGACGGTGCCGACGAACGCCGACTTCGGGTACGTCGAAGAGGCCTGATCCAGCGGATCACCTGATCCGCTGCCTCGTCCCGCTCAGCCTCGTCCCGCTCAGCCTCGTCCCGCTCAGGGGAGCGCCGTGCGGCGCTTCGCCCGGACGAGGACCGTCGCCGTCAGCGCGATCACTGCGATGGCGCCGGTCACGGCTCCGACCGCGAGGGTGACGAGCGCCGACGCCGTGCCGTCGAAGAACCGGCGGGCGATCACCACGTCGGTCGGCTCACCGGCGATCTCGATCGTGTAGCGACCAGCCCGATCCGCGGTGAACCCTGCCGCGCCGGCGAACAGGTCGTCGCCCCGCTGGAGCGTCTCGTCGACGTCCCAGGTCACCGCCTCGACCGGTTCGCCGTCGGGTCCGGTCACCACGACGTCCTGGGGCCTGATGCTCGGCATGTCTGACTCGCTGTAGCTGACGGGGCCGACCGTGTGCTGCGATCCGACTCGTTCGAAGACCGTGTAGTTGCCGGCATCGAGCTCACGTTCGATGGGCGATGTGGTCGTCACCACGTCGCCGGTGAGTGCGCTCATCGCGGACCGTCCGACCTGGACGACACCGGGCGTGGTCGGTGTCGGTGCGTCCAAGGTCGGTCCTCCTCTGTCCCTCACCCAGCCTGCCCTGGCGGCGGACGTTTCCGACCACTTGTGTGGCTCGAACGTGTGTTCGATACTGGGTCGATGTCGATCGATCGCGCTGCCAGCACCGCCGCGGGCGAGGACCGCGCCGCCGCGGTCCGGCAGCTGCGCGAACTGGTCGATCGCACGCGGCCGGTCTCGACGGCCGACCAACGTGTGCTGCCGGTGCTGCCGGCGGTCGAGCAGCTGCTGGCGGGCAAGGGCCTGCAGCGGGGCACGGTGGTGCAGGTCAACGGTGGCGCCGGGGCCACGTCGTTGGCGCTGGCGGTCGCGGCGGGTCCGACCCGGGCGGGTTCCTGGGTGGCCTGTGTGGGCC
>JAFAFN010000020.1 GCA_023423475.1 Actinomycetes bacterium
CAGCTACTCGGTGCCCTGGGACCGGATCGACCGCATCGAGGTGGTGCACCGACTCGGGCTCGTCGTGCTCGACGTCCACCTGACCGGGGTGCGTCGGCGGCACCGCATCGGTGCAGCCACCCGGTTCGCGGGCGAGGAGTCCGACGTCGTGCTCGACCTGGTCGCGGCGCACCCGGCCGCCTCGGCGAAACTCGAACCCGAGGCGCTCTAGCATCGCTGCCCGATGACCGAGACCGGCCCGAGCGGCGCCCTGCCCACCGACTGGCGCCGATGGGTGCTCGGTGCCCGGGTGCGCACCCTGCCCGCGGCGATCGCGCCCGTGCTGGTGGGGACCGCGGCGGCTGCGGGGGACTGCGGCCCGCTCGGCGGTTCGGCGAGCAACGCGGAGTCCGTCGCCCACACGCTGCAGTGCCTGGCCGCAGGACGGACCGACGGCCTCCGCTCGGGGTTCGTCGCCTCCGGCCCACTCGGCAACGACCTGTTGAAGGGCCTCACGGTCTGGACCTTCCTCTGCGCCCTCGGCGTGGCGCTGTTCGTGCAGATCGCCACGAACTACGCGAACGACTACTCCGACGGGAAGCGGGGGACCGACGACCCGGGTGCCCGCGTCGGTCCACCCCGACTGGTCGGCAACGGCCTCGCGACCACGGGCGAGGTCAAGCGGGCCATGCTCATCTCGTTCGGGCTCACCGCGCTGTGCGGGCTCCCCCTGGTGATCTGGGTCGACTGGAAGCTCGTGCTGGTGGGCATCGCGGCGATCGCTGCGGGCTGGTTCTACACCGGCGGCTCCCGACCCTACGGCTACGCAGGGTTCGGCGAGGCCTTCGTCTTCGTGTTCTTCGGACTGGTCGCGACCGTCGGCTCCTACTACGTGCAGACGCTCACCGTGTCCTGGCTGGCGGTCGGCTGCGGCGTCGCGATGGGCTGTCTGTCGACCGCCCTGCTCGTGGTGAACAACCTCCGCGACATCCCCGGCGACACGGTGGCGGGCAAGCGCACCCTGGCGGTCCGGATGGGGGACCGCAACACCCGCATGTTCTACGTCGTCCTGCTCGTCACCCCGATGGTCATGGTGCCGTTCCTCGCAGGCGGCAGCGGCAGACTGCTGGGCGCCCTCGCGCTGCTGTCGCTGCTGCCGGCGCGAGCTGCGGTCACGATGGTGCTCGGCGGCGCCCGGGGGGCCGGCCTGATCCCGGTCCTCGAACGCACCGGTCAGGTGCAGATCGTCTACGGCCTGCTGCTCGCGATCGGGTTGTTCGTCAGCGCCTGACCGTCGGCCGACACGACCGGGTCAGGAGCGGACCAGCCGCAGGAAGTCGACGATCGCCGACGAGGTCGCCGACGGTGCCTCCAGGTGGGCCGCGTGACCGGCGTCGTCGATGACGACGTGTTGGCCCGGTCCGCCGACCGTCGCGACGATGCGATCCGCCAGGCGTCCGTAGCGCTCGTCGCGGGCTCCGGTGACGCACAGCACGGGGCAGCGGATCTGACCGAGCTCGTCCCACAGCGGGTCCATCGAGCCGGTCCCGGCGGCGCGCAGGCTCGCGGCGAGGCCCGCCGCGGTGTTGCTGCGTCGCTCCTCGTCGAAGCGGGCCCAGTCGGGGAGCCCGGCGAAGAGCGGGAGGGCGAGCCAGTCCTCGATGAAGCGCTCCAACCCTTCGGTCTCGAGTCGACGCGCGAGGAGCTCGTCGCTGTCGCGACGCAGCGCCCGCTCCGCTGCATCGTCGATGCCGGCGGTCCCGCCGATGAGCACGAGCGAGCGGACCTGGTCCGGTGCGTCGAGTGCCGCGTGCAGCGCGAGCCGCGCGCCCATCGAGTAGCCCACGAGATCGGTGCTGCCGACCGTCGCGGTCAGGAGTCGGGCGCCGTGACGGAGGTCCGCCGAGGCGTGCAGCGTCGAGTCGCCGTGCCCCGGGGCGTCGACCGCGCACAGCGGCCCGACACGGGCCAACTCGTCGCGCAGCGGACCGAGGCACCGACGGTTCTGGGCGAAGCCGTGCACCACGGTGATCGACCGCAGTGCCTCGGTCGGCCTCGTGCCCGTCACCCACGTGTGGGCAAGGGTCGTCGTGGTCGCCGGTTCGACGGCTTCGGTGCTCACCACCGCACACCGTAGGCTGGCGCCGCCCATGACCGAGCTGCCCGAACCCGATCCGACCCCTGATGGCCCGACCGAGGGTGACGTCGCGGCGACGTACTGCGCCACGCTCGTCGACGAGTGGTGCCGGCTCGGTCTGACCGACGCGGTGGTCAGCCCCGGTTCCCGGTCCACCCCTCTGGCGGTGGCGCTGTTCGCCGACGATCGGGTGGCGCTGCACGTGCAGCACGACGAGCGGTCCGCTGCCTTCATGGCACTCGGGCTGAGTCTGACGACCCGACGACCGACCATCGTGTTGTGCACCAGCGGCACCGCCGCAGCGGAGTTCCACGCAGCGGTCGTCGAGGCGCACCAGGCGTACGTTCCGTTGCTGGTGGTGACCGCCGATCGGCCGCCGGAGCTGCACGGCGTCGGCGCGCCCCAGACCATCGACCAGCGCGAGCTCTACGGCTCCGCGGTCCGCTTGTACTGCGAACCGGGTGCGCCGACCGCCGGTGGTGCACCGTGGTGGCGGGATCTGGCCCGCGACGCCTGGGCGCGATGCGGCGGACCCCGCCCGGGGCCGGTGCACCTCGACCTCGCGTTCCGTGAACCGCTCCTGGGCAGCGTCGGTGAGCTGCCTGCTCGCGACCCCGAGGTCCACCCGATGCCGGTCGGCCCGGCGTGGGGGCTCACCGACGAGGAGCTCGCAGGGACCGGGGCGATCGTCGCCGGTCGCCGCGGGGTCATCGTCGCCGGTGTGCGAGCGACCCGCGGCGCCGAAGAGGTCCGAGCCGTCTCCGAGCTCGCCGCCGCGCTGGGCTGGCCGATCCTGGCGGATGCGACCTCCGGCCTGCGCGACGACGCGCCGGGGGTGATCACGACCTTCGACCCGCTCCTGCGCGACGAGGACTTCGCAGCTTCGGCTCGTCCCGAGGTCGTGCTCCGGCTCGGCGGACTGCTCAGCTCGAAGGTGCTGGGCCAGTGGCTGCGGACCTCGGGTGCCCATCAGATCGGCATCGATCCGTTCGGGCCGCCACCGGATCCTGACCGTGTCGTGACGCGACCGCTGACGGCGGACGTCGCCATGTTCTGCGACCAGGTGCGATCGGTGTCACCCGAGTCGTCGCCACCCGAGTGGCTCGAGCTCTGGAACGACGCCGAAGCGACGGCTCGCCGGGCGATCGGACGGGTGCTCACCCGACACGGCGACGCCACCGAGCCGGCCGTGGCGGTCGACCTGGCCGCGATGCTGCCCGACGGCGCACGACTCGTCGTGTCGTCGTCCATGCCGGTGCGGGATCTCGAGTGGTACGCCGCAGGACGAAGCGGACTCGAGGTCGTGTCGAACCGCGGTGCCAACGGCATCGACGGCGTGGTGTCGACCGCGGTCGGCGTCGCGCTGTCCGGTGCACCCACCGCGTTGCTCATCGGTGACGTCGCCTTCCTGCACGACACCAACGGACTGCTCGGCCTTGCTCGTCGTGGTGTCGACCTGGTCATCGTCGTGGTCGACAACGACGGTGGCGGCATCTTCTCGTTCCTGCCCCAGCACGAGGAGCTCGACGACGACGTCTTCGAGGTGCTCTTCGGCACGCCCCATGGGGTCGACCTCTGCGTGCTCGCCGCTGCGCACGGCATCCCTGCCGAACGGGTGGGCACCCGGGCCGGTGTGCAGGCGGCGATCGCGGGTGCGCTCACCCGCGGTGGCACGAGGATCGTCGTGGTCGACAGCGACCGCGAGCTCAACGTGGTGCTGCACCGCGAGCTGAACGGGGCCGTTTCCGCGGCGCTGGGAGCTGCGAACTCCCCGAGTTGAGCCGGTCAGCTGGCGATCGACCAGCCCAGCGACGCTCCGCCGACGACAGCGACGATCTGGAGAATCGGTACGAGTACGGTCATGCGGTTCTGTGACCGGAAGTCGTCCCACCAGTCGTCCTCGTCCAAGATGATGAGCAGCTCGAGGTAGGCGGTTCCGACGAACAGCGCTGCACCTACCAGCAGCGCGAACGGCGCAGTCCACGGCCACCTCCGTAGGGCGTAGCCCAAGGCGAGGTAGGCGGCGGCGATCCCGATGAACCAGAGCGTGTTCATCAACAGCAGCGCGATCTGGTCTCGGCGCCTTGCAGCCAAGGAGCCTCTGGGTCCCACGATCAGGCAACGTAGCAAGTCGCGCTTGGAGTCGCAGCCGTCGCGACGGTGTCGCCAGCGGCCTCGGCTTGTCGCCAAGGGTTCGGTGCCGCTGGTCCGCAGAGTTCACGCCACTCGCTCTTGTACCGTCACGTTGCGTGGCACTCGATCCCGAAACTCTCTCGTACACCGGAGTCGACTCGGCGGCGATGGAGCGACTGGCCGCCTTCTACCGGCGGGGCCTGATCGAGCGGCTTCAGGAGCGCCAGGTCGTGACCACCGAGGAGCTACCTCGTCTGGTGTTCGTGGGGCATGCCCGAGATCCGGAACCGTGGACCATGCTGGAGACCAGCCAGGGAACTCACTGGTACCTCGGTACCCACCTGATCGACGCTGATCGCTTGGAGCGCGAGGCATACGAGTTCGGCCGAGCGGAGGGCAACGACCACTGGTTCTGAGCCGCCCCTGATGTCGGTCAGCGCCAGCACCCGACCGAGCCGTCGAGTTCGTGAGCCGTTGTGCTCCGGCGCTCCGTCAGAGACGGACGATCGAGCCCAGCAACGCCTGGGCCTTGGAGCGGGTCTCCTCCAGCTCAGCGGCAGGGTCGGAATCGGCCACCACTCCGACGCCGGCGAAGAGGCGGGCGTTCGGGCCGGTCAGCTGCACCGAGCGGATCCCGACGGCCCACGCACCGTTGCCGTCGGCGTCGACCCACCCGACCGGTCCTGCGTAGCGGTCACGGTCGACGTGTTCGAGCTCGTCGATCAGCGCGAGTGCCTCGTCACGGGGCCAGCCGCCGACCGCGGGGGTGGGATGCAGCGCCGCGACGAGCTCGAGCACCGACGGGGTCGGCTGGGACAGCCGTCCCTCGACGACGCTCGCGAGGTGCTGCACCGGCCCTGCGGGCACCACCGACGGCGATGGTTCCGCATCGAGGAAGCTGCACCACGGCAGGAGCGTGTCATGCACCATGTCGATGGTGATCTGGTGCTCCCAGCGGTTCTTCTCCGACGAGAGCAGCTCGGCCGCTCGGCGCTGATCGGCCTCCGGTGCCCCGGTGCGGGGTGTGGTGCCGGCCATCGGCTGTGCGCGGACCAGGTCGCCGACACGGGCCACGAGCAGCTCCGGACTCGCGCCCACGAACCCGTCGACGGCGAAGGTCAGCGCCGTGGGGTACTGGCGGCGGAGCCGCGAGAGCAGCGTCGCCGCGTCGATCGGGACGTCGGTCGTGATGTCGAGCGCTCGGGCCAACACCACCTTGGTGAGCTGGCCGGCCCGGATGCGTTCGGTCGCCGCAGCGACCGCCTCGCACCACAGGTCGTCACGTCGTGAGCTCGCCACGGTGATCTCCGACGGCACCGGCGGCACCTCGCGGTGCGGATCCGCGTGGTCCGGTTCCGGCGCGATGGTGGTCGTCCACCTCGCGCCCTCGGCGCTGTGTCCGTGCACGACGGCCGGCACGATGAACTCGGCGGTCGATGTCCGGTCGAACGGCAGTGCGGCGAAGGCGACGGGGCCGGTGCCGGGGGCTCCGACGTCGTCGCGTCCACGCAGTGCATCGAGGCGCTCGGTCACCACGTCGAGGTGCTCGGGCCACGGCGCGGGGACGTCGATGCGCTCGGCTTCGCCCTCACCCCAGAGCCCCCGCCGCGGTGAGCGGAACGCGGCGACCGGTCGGCCAGCCACGGGCTCTCCGGGGTCGAGATCCGCGGGGACCGTCGTCGCCGGCCCGTCGTGCACGATGCTCACCCGTCGACGCGGGTGGCGGTGATCAGCTGCGCGATGCCGACGGTCAACAACGTGCGACGGACGTCCGCGAACCCGAGTGAGGCCAGTGTCGAAACCATCTCGTCGGGCTCGGGCAGGTAGGCGACCGAACGCGGGAGGTAGTGATAGGCGTTGCCGTCGGAGAGCAGACCGCCGATGAGCGGAACGACCTTGCCGAAGTAGATGCCGTGGCCGAAGCGCAGCACGGGGTTCGGTGGCGTCGCGACCTCGAGCAGTGCGATGCGTCCGCCGGGTCGCACGATCCGGGCGAGCTCGGCGAAGGTGGCGGTCAGGTCGGTGAAGTTCCGCAGGGCGAAGCCGCAGGTCGCACCGTCGACCGACGCATCGGGGAGGGGGAGCGCAGATCCGTCCGCCTGGACCCGCGCGAAGGGCCGGGGCGCCGCGGCGAGCATGCCGAAGCTCAGATCCGCGCCGACCGGGAAGAGTCCACGTGCCTCGAGGTCGGCCGAGAGGTCGCCGGTCCCGCACGCCAGGTCGAGCACCGAGCAGCCCGGCGGCAGCCCGAGCGCGGAGACCGTGCGGCGACGCCAGCCGACGTCCATGCGGAAGGTCATCAGGCGGTTCACCATGTCGTACCGGGGTGCGACGACGTCGAACATCGCCTGGATCGACCGGGTCTTGTCGTCGCCGGTCGGCAGCGGATCGCCCGCTCGTGGGATCAGGTCCCGGGGGTCGGTCCGGTCACGAGAAGGCGTCGCTGCGGTGCTCACCCCGCCAGACTAAGTGCCGGTGGGCCACGGATCAGACCCGAGCCGAATGCGCCGAGGCGGGACCGAGGCGATGTCGCTGGCCCAGCGGTAGTCCGCCTTGCCCGACGGCGCCCGCTGCACGGCACCGACCCGCACGATGTGCTTGGGCAGCTTGTACCTGGCGATGTGCCGCGCCGCTTCTTCGAGCAGGTCGTCGTCGCTGGCCTCGACGCCGTCGACGAGCTGCACGACCGCGACGACCTCGTGGCCCCAGCGCTCCGACGGGCGGCCTGCGACCAGGCAGTCCGCGACCGACGGGTGGGCGAGCAGGGCCTGTTCGACCTCTTCGGCGAAGATCTTCTCGCCGCCGGAGTTGATCGTCACCGACTCCCGGCCGTACAGCTCGAGCACGTCGTCGGCGCTCAGGCGGGCACGGTCGCCGGGCACCGAGTAGCGCACGCCGTCGATGACCGGGAACGTCGCCGCGGTCTTCTCGGCATCGCCCAGGTAGCCGAGCGGCACGCGCCCGCTCTGGGCGAGCCATCCCGGCTCGTCGTGTCCGGGCGGCAGCACCCGGGTGAGCTCCTCATCGAGGATGCACATGCCGGGGCCGGGTGCGAACGTGCCCGTCGTGGCCGACTGGCCAGCAGAGGTGAGCTGGCTCGCCTGCTGACCGGTCTCGGAGGCACCGAGCCCGTCGAGCACCATCATCGTCGGCACCGCGGCGAGCAGCCGCTCCTTCACTCCGGCGGACAGCGAGGCGCCGCCGGTGATCGTGACCAGCAACGACGACAGGTCGTGACCGTCCCGCTCCATCGCCTCGACCAGCGGACGACCGAACGCGTCGCCCACGATGAGCAGCACGTTCGCCTGCTCGCGGCGGATCAGCTCGAGCACGTCCTCGGCGTCGAGTCGCTCCACGACGCCCGGGACCAGCAGCGTGTTGGCGTTGGTGAACCCGTTGAAGGCGAGCCAGTGCGCCGCGCCGTGCATGAACGGCGGACCGGCGACCAGGCGCATGCCGCCGTGGACGGCGTGCGCGGCGATCTCGTCGAGCGAGTCCCACTCCTCGCCGTTGTCGAGGCGCCGTCCGCCGAGCGCGCCGACGAAGATGTCGGCCTGGCGCCACAGCACGCCCTTGGGCCGCCCCGTCGTGCCGCCGGTGTAGAGCAGGTACAGGTCGTCGGGTGACCAGCTGGCGACGAGGTCGGGCCCGAGCTGCGCGGACGAGCCGGCGAGCACCTCCTCGTACCATTCGGCGCCGTCGAGCAGCCCGTGGCCCGACTCGTCGGGCACCTGCCACAGCACACC
>JAFAFN010000078.1 GCA_023423475.1 Actinomycetes bacterium
TCACCAGCCTGCTGCTCAACGCCGCGCAGATCGGCCTGCCGGCCGCCGTGCTGTTGGTGCCGTGGTTCGTCTGGAAGATGGGCTACTACGGCAACCTCCTGCCGAACACCTTCTACGCGAAGTCCGCCGGCAACCCGGTCGTCCCGGTGCTGTACGGCATCTTCTACCTGCTCGCGTTCTTCTTCTCGTACGCGGCGTTCCTGCTGATCGGTCGGTTCCGCCGGCAGCGCCACGAGCTGTTCGCGGTGCCCGGTGTCGGCCAGGCGCTCATGGTCGTGCCCGTGTGGTGCGTCTACATCTGCGTGGTCGGTGGCGACTTCATGGAGTTCCGCTTCATGGTCCCGATCATCCCGGTGCTCGCCATGGTCGCCGCGTACTTGGTCAACCGGTACCACAGCGTCTGGCGACAGATGCTGCTGATCGTGGTGCTGCTCACCTTCTCGGGACTGCACCGGATCATGCCGACGCTCATCCCGTACCCCGTGCTCACCTTCACCGAGCTGAGCCACTGGCCGAACGAGTCGACCATGTCGTGGAAGGGACGCGGCGAGCTGCTGCACCGCGAGTTCCCCGGCGGACCCGACGCCGAGGGCCAGCCGCTGATCGCAGTGGCGCCGCTCGGTGTGCTGCCGTACTTCGCCGACCTCGACACGATCGACATGCTCGGTCTCGCCGATCCGTACATCGCCCGCAACGGCTACTCGATCGAGCCGTACTACCCGGGCCACGTCCGCATGGCGCCGGTCGACTACCTGGTCGACCGGGGCGTGAACCTCGTGCTCGCGCAGCCCGGCACCAAGGACCCCGAAGCGGGACGCGAGTCCTACCGGCTCTCCGAGCTGACGTTCCTGTGGCCCAGCGTCGACCTCAACGACCTGCCCGAGGACGCGCAGGTCATCGAGATCCCCCAGCAGGACGGGTCGGTCTGGCTGATCATCTACCTCGAGCAGAACGACGCCGTCGACGAGGCCATCGCCCGCAACGGATGGAACGTGGTGCCGATCGATCACACCTGCGTCGAGGAGGACCTCGACGTGGTCGAGGGTTCGGGACCGCTGGTCGACCTGACCAACGGCCTGTCCCGGCTGATCAGCCGCCGCACCTGCCCGACCTGACGGCGCCGGCGGAGTTCTGGGTGCACATCGTCCGGTCCCGACCGGCACGAGTGCCCCCGGAACGAACGAGGGGAGTGGGTGCTCGCGATCAGGAGTCGGGTCGAAGGCCCGCAGAGCTGCTCGACGCCGACGGCTCGGCGAAGCGGATCTTGAGCTTCATCGCCGGCTTCTCGACGAACCGGTGGGCGAGCTCGGTCAGGATCACGAGCAGCGGCAGGTAGAGGATGAGGAAGAGCGCCGGGGCCTTGCGCCCGACCGTCTCCATCATCAGCACACCGAGCGGGACGTGGATCAGGTAGATCGCGTAGCTGCGCACGCCGACGGCGGTGAACCACTTGAACGACAGGATCGGCACGATCCAGTGGTCCCGGCAGCGCACGATGGTCAGCACCATCACCGCCACGCACGCCGAGACGATCGTGAACCCGAACTCACCCCAGTACAGGTCGTCCTTGAGGGACCCGCCCTCGGGCACCAGGAACGGCACGTAGAGGCCGAACGGCTTGGCGAAGTAGGTCCCGAGGAAGACCGTGCCCACCATCACGACGATGGCGGCGGTGGTCACGTGCTTCATGATCTGCGACGTCCGTGGCGACCACGTCGCCGGGAGCCGGGCGTGGATGAACGCCAGCGTCACGCCGATCAGCAGGGCATCGGGACGCTGGTACCAGGCGAAGACCGGCCCGACGTGCCCGGTGAACCGAGCCACGCCGATGAACAGCCAGGCCGAGACGAACAGCACCATGAGTTGGGTGATCCAGTGCTTGCGCACGGCGACCATGATCACGATCACGCCGAAGAGGTAGAAGTGCTCCTCGACCGACAGCGACCAGAGCTGGATCAGCGGCCTGATCGGGGCGTCGCCGCCGCCCACGAGCTCGTGGTGCACCGGATGCACGACGTGGTACATGTACGTGCCCCCGGCGAGCACGTCGCTGATCGCCCGGTCGAGCAGCTGGCGTTCGTCGAAGAGCAGGTGCACCGCGAGCGCGCCGAGCAGCGTCACGATCAGCGTCAGGTAGAGCAGCGGCAGCAGGCGCAGCGCACGCCGTGTGTAGAAGCGCCGCATGTTGACCCGACCCGAGCGCCGGTCCTCCTCGAGGATCAGCGTGGTGATGAGGAACCCGCTCACGACGAAGAACATGTCGACCGTCGCGGCGAAGGGGGCGAAGGGTCGGAACGTGGCGTGGGTGAGGATCACCAGCATGATGCCGATGCCGCGCATGCCGTCGAGCGGGGGGAAGTAGCCGAGCTTGTCGGCGTTCGACAGGAAGCGCGGCGCGCCGGAACCGTCGTCGTCAGGACCCGTCGCCCCCGACGCGGCGCCCGCGTCGACGTTGTCCTCGGTCACAGTCCCCCCGTCACGTCGCCCCGACCGTCGGTCGTTCCGTGAGCGTTCGATGATGGCGGCCGGTGGGCATCGGGTCAACAGGGTGAACTGCCCGTGACCTGGTGGTGAACCCCGCAACGGCAGCGGTCCGGACCCTGGGGCCCGGACCGTGCTGGTGACCTTGGTGGTCGGGACCGGCGTCGATCCGGTGACCTTCCGCTTTTCAGGCGGACGCTCTGCCAACTGAGCTACCCGACCGGGTGTGACGTCCGGTCTGCTCGTCCAGCAGACCGGACCCCGTGCCCGTCCGGAGCCTGGAGAGCTCCGGACATTCGAATGGCGGTCCCGACGGGATTTGAACCCGCGACCTCCGGCTTGACAGGCCGGCGTGCACTCCAGGCTGCACCACGGGACCACGCATCTGTGCGAGGGGTGATCGTAGTCCGCTGATCACCCGACGCACCAAGTCCGATCCCTGATGGGTCGGACCCGGCACCCCCAACGGGATTCGAACCCGTGTTACCTGCGTGAAAGGCAGGCGTCCTAGGCCGCTGGACGATGGGGGCCTGCTCCACGAGGGAGCGCCGCAGGTTACCAAGGCTCGGCGCACGGACCCAATGGTTCTCCGGCCGGCGCCGATCTGCGGTGCCAGGCCGTACGCTCGACAACTCATGGCGCCGGACGACCCACGCACCCCGCCGCCGTTCGGCGGCCACATCCCGACCCAGCCCGGCTGGCCACCGCCTGCGCCCGGTTCGGGTCCCGTGCCCGCGCCACCGCTCCCTCCGGCCTCTCCGCTTCCTCCGGCGCACCCGGCTTCTCCGCTTCCTCCGGCGCCCCCGGCTTCACCGCTTCCTCCGACGCCGCCGGCCTCTCCGCTTCCTCCGGCGCCGCCGGCGCCCACCGGGCCGGTGAGCCCTGGTGTGCCGATGCACCCGTACGCCTACGCCGCACAGGGCTACCCGGGAGGCCCCTCCCGACCGTCCTCGGGGCGTCGTGTCGCCCTGTGGCTCCTGCTCGGCTCGCTCGGACTGCTGGCCCTCGTCGGTGCGGCGACCGCCGG